>CACZPD010000119.1 GCA_902782955.1 uncultured Erysipelotrichaceae bacterium | reverse complement strand
GCAATGCCGTCCGGATCGATCGTTACATCGCATTCCAGCGTCATGGTCGCCGGTCTTACACCCATGTCAGCCAGCGCGTATTTTTCAGGTTCTGCCGAGAGCGTGATGTTGTTGTCGCTGATCTCGACTTTGCCTTCCTTTGCGGCTGCCTTGACAGGCTTATCAGCTGTGAAGTAGTTATCGAATGTTTCAGGAGCCTTGACGCCGAGTCTTCCGTCATCAAGCTGGACGATCTGATGAACCATCACGCTTCCTGCCCACTGATAGATGCCGGAATCCGAGCTTACACCTGCGCGTCCGTGCCAGCCGCATAAGTAGAGATTTCCGTTGAGCTCTGCCGGTTTTGCGGCATAGAAGATAAACCCGTTGCCTTCTGTCAGACCTTTGCCGTCCAGGACATTGTCCCTTGCCGGGACAAACGGTCCATCCATGGAATCACTCATCGCATAGTAAGTCACACAGTCCCAGCTGTATGTCAGATACCAGGTATCCCCGATGTTGAAGAGATCCGGGCACTCAAGCATATACTGGGCCATTGGAGCGAAGATCGGTCCGACCATCTGCCAGTTCTTCAGGTCTTTTGAAGTATACTTGAGAACTACGCCGCCCAGTGTTTCTTCTTCCCTGGCCGCGATCAGGAGCCAGTAGCACTGATCTCTTTCCACCCAGAAGACTTCCGGATCACGGAAATCATCCTTGGAATAACCTTCCGGTGCGAAGAACACGACATTGCTGTCCTTCACCCAGTTCTCACGGTCTGTGCTGGTCGCATGCATGACACATTCCTTGCCTTTTCCGCCGTTGCCGTTGTCATTGTGACCGGTATAGAACAGATGGTAGAGTCCGTTTGCGTCCTGCATGACAGATCCTGTTCCCAGTGCGGGATCAGGCTCTGTACCAAGTCCGTAGTTGAGCACCATGCCGTGATCCTTGTAGGAACAAAGATCTTTTGTGCTGAATTTATAGATCGGGTGATAGCCCTGACCGTTGGAATCTGTTTCACACAGATAATACAATTCCAGCTGACCGTCATCGGTCACAAAGGGCATGACATCACCTACATAGCCTTTTTCAGGCGCGGGATACAGGTTGTAATCCACAGCTTCGTACGTCTCCTCTGTGCCTGCGGCAGAACCATTATCAGGAACTCCTCCCTGATTGCCGCCCGCTTCTCCGGAACCTTTGCCGGCATTGCAGGCAGTCAGAGACAAGGTCATGACCAGAAGCAGCGGGAGCGAATATTTCTGATTACGCATATTGTACACACCTTTCTTATTTGATCATCTTGCTTATCTTAAGAATTCCTGAATGATCAGAAGACGTAAATCTTATCCGAAATCAGGTTGATCTTTCCTGCTTTTTCGACCTTGACGTCGCTGACCATGATCGTGTTCGGTGCGACACAGTTGCCGAGAGAAAGCTGAATGACGAGCTTCGTATCTTCCTTGACATAAGCGGAATACTCAACGTATTCGCCATATGGCTTGGACATCAGTCCGAAGATTCCGCCGAGACCCTTTTCAACATCCTTGTTGTTCAGACATACTTCGAACGGTGCCGGAATGATGGACTTGACGAGCATGCGGATGCGGTACTTCTGTCCTTCCTGGAGGGTAGCTCCGGTAGTAATAAAGAGTTTTGTCTTCCAGGCTTCACGGCCTTCTTCAGGTGTCCTGATCAGACGTATCGTATCCTTGAACGGTGTCCTCTCCAGCGTTGAGGTATAGCCGGGCTGTGTATCCAGTTCAGATACATTCCTGATCTCAGGTGTCCTCGTGTGCTTGAATGTGACTTCTTCGACCTTGACGTTACTGATCTTGTAGACATTTCCGTTGGTGCTGTTGGTCTCACCGAAGCGGAGCTGCATCGAAATCTCACCTTTGCTGTCACCAGGATAAATGATGTATGAGAACGTCTTCTTGCCGGCAGGCAGATACTGCTCATAGAGCGCACCGTATGCCAGTTCTTCTTTTCCGTCATAGAACACTTCGAACATGTTCTGCGATCTCGCTGAATCGATATCCACGCTGACGCGGTAGCCTTTGCCGGATTTCGGTGTGACACCTGTACGGACAATGACCTTTGCCTCCCAAGGATGTCTGTCGGAAGGTGCTTTCTTGATATTGAACACAGCAGAAGAATCCTTCTGATCAAGAGAAGTGATATAGTCTCCGTCTGCAGCTTTGCTGATATAGCCTACGCTGTCATAAGTGAAGTCCGGAATGACGTTCCTGGAAGAACTGATGCTTGACTCTTCGACTTTCACGTTGCTGATCGTGAATGTATTTGCCTTGGAAGCATTGCCGAGTCCGAACTGAAGGATCAGTTCAGCATCCTTTTCAGGTGTGATGTTGTAAGTAACAGTCTTCTTGCTGCTTGTCGCTTTCAGACCGTACTGTGCGCCGAGTTCTTTTTCAACTTCAACGTTGTTGTAGCAGATCTCGTATTCCATCGCTGACTGCGACTTGACATCAACGCTCACGCGGTATGTCTTGCCTTTCTTCAGTTTCGCGCCGGTCTCCGCAAAGAGTTTGATCTTCCATGCTTCACGTCCGGAACTCGGAACTTTTGTAATCGCCAGGCTTGCGGAAGACTTCGTATTCGACAGACTTGCTTTGTAGTCCTCATGTACCCAGACATTGATCGGTCTGTTCGGATTTTCTTCAATTACTTCCTCAACCTTAACATCACTGATCGTCAGATTGTTATTCTTAGGGCTGTTTCCGAGCATCAGCTGGATGATCAGTTCTGCATCATCTGAAGGCTTCACTGTATGTCTGATCATAGTATTGCCTGTGCTCAGATCATAGAAGTCTCCGACAGCCTTTTCTTCAGTACCGTTGTTGTAGAAAGCATTGTACGTGGTCGCTTTATCTGCCCTCAGCTTATAGCTGATACGGTATTTCTTGCCTTTCTCGAGCTTCGCTCCGGTCTCTACAAACAGTTTGACTTTCCAGTCTGCCTGTTCGGACGCAACCGTATCAAGTTTCAGAGTGGCGGAAGAATCATCATTTGTCAGATCTCCCGAATAACCAGCATCCATGAACTCGTGAACAGGAGCCCATGCGATCAGAGGATCTGTCATGAGGTTTTCGCCTTCTTCCTCCGCAAACACTTCAACCTTGATATTGCTTACCGTTACGCTTTCTCCAACCGGGGTATTACCGAGGGCAAACTGGATGTTCAGTTCACCCGTACGATCCGGTGTCACTGTATATTCTACAGTCTCTGTTGTTTCAGAAGCTGTAAGGTCGTACTTCGCGCCGAATCCTTTTTCTTCATCACCGCTGTTGTAGCAGATCTCGTAACCTGTTTCGGAGTCTGCCTTAACATCTGCGCTGATCCGGTATGTCTTTCCGGCTTCCAGTATTGCGCCGGTCTTTGCAAAGAGTCTCGCTTTCCATACTGCAGGAGATTCCGCCTGATCTGTAGTGAGTTTTGCAGAACTGCCGTCACCGCTCAGAGACACTTTGTAATCCTTATCTGACGCGTAATTGAACGATTTCGGATCAACTATCTGAACCGGTTCCTCGCCGTCCTCTTTCACTTCCAGGGTAATACTGTTCACAGTGAATGTATTCGCAGGACTGTTGCCCATCATGAACTGGAGGACCAGATTGTCTGCGCTGAGATCTGACGCTGTTGTGATTTCATGTGTAATATCTTTTGTTTCACCGGCGCCTATGCTCAGTCCACGGTCTGTACCAAAAGCATCTTCTGCACTGCCGTTGTTATAAACAACTTCGAAATTAAACTCTTCAGTGGACGTGACGTTCGCTGTCACTTTGTATTCCTTGCCCGCTTCAAGCTTGGTCCCGGTATCTGCGAACAGTTTGGATTGCCATACACCATGATTTTGGGTTATCGTCAGTGAAGTGCCGCTTACTGATTGATTAATGTTATCATCATGTGCTTCCGTTGCTGTAAGACCGGAAATCTCTACATTTTCATAAGCGCCTTCAACATCCTGCTCTTCCGAATGTGCAGGAACAAATTCCTCCAGCTTAACACTGTTGACCTTGAATGTATTGCCGACCGGACTCTTGCCCAGCTGGAACTGCAGATCAAGGACTCCTGAGCCATCAGCTGTGAATTCCTTCACAATCGTTTTATCGGATGCGCCCATACTCAGACTATAATCTGCCCCATAGCCTTTTTCAGCACCATCTTTGTTATAGCAGACTTCAAAAGCATCAAGGGCTATTTCTGATGTAACGTTTGAAGTGACCTTATACTTCTTCCCGTCCTCCAGTGTCTTGCCGGTATGAATAAATAACTTGGATTTCCCTACACCCGGCTCCGCGGAAACTGCGTCGATCGTCAGGGCAGTGCCTGAAAGCGTCTGTTGATAATCATCATCACAGCTCTGACTTGCTGAAATATTGATACTTACATCTTTGTATCCTTCCGGCACATCAATAGTTTCTGTATGTTCCGGAACATACTTCTCGATCTTCACATCACTGACAGTAATGGTATTCGGAACAGGGCTGCGGCCTACCTTAAGCAGAATAAACAGATTTCCCTCCGGAATTTCATCACCAGTTTCATATACGAACTTTTTTGTCTCATTTGCAGCGATGCTTTGGCGATACAATGCACCGTATTCTTTTTCATCACCACCTTTGTGATAGTCGATTTCGAAATCATCGATTTCCTTTGTTGATTTGATGTTAAACGTGATTCTGTGCTTTTTTCCGGCTTCCAGTGTTGTATTGGTATTTACAATTAGTTTGGAATTCCATGAATCACGATAAACTTTGGTGATCTTCAGGGAAGAACCGTCTTTTGACTGTTCAAATCCAGGATCATGTGCTTCTGAGAAATCCGGTGAAGAAGGCATAGTTACCGGAACGAATCCGTCTTCACCAGGCTCTGTCGTGCTTACTGTAGGATAAGCAAAATCATCCGGCAGGATGGATTCCGTATCTCCTAAAGTTATGGCAGCGATCTTGATATTGCTGACTGTGATCTTGTTTCCGGAAGCGTCATCTGTCTTTCCAAGCTGGAATCTCATGATGATCGGACTCTCATCGCTTTCCGCGACAAAAGCGTGCCTGATCGACTTCGTTTCACCGGCAGTCATTTTCTGGCCATACAAAGCGCCATAGCTCTTTTCATCTTTGCCGTCAAAGCAGATCTCGTATTCTGCCTGGTCTTTATCACCTGTAACGTCAAAGCTGATCGCATATTTCGTTCCCTTTTCAGGTGTAACACCGGTGTTAATATAGAGTTTGGACCTCCATACACCGCGGTCATCTGCGCTGGACGGTGCTTCTATAATATCCAGTGTCGCACTGTCATCTGTTGAGGAAACACTCTGGGTATATACATCGTCATGCTGTTCCGTAACATTTACACCTGTCGTGTAAGCGAAATCATCCGGAAGAACACTGACATATTTTACTTTTCCCGCACTTGTTTCATATGAGAAATCTGAAGGAAGAACGTTTGTGAACTTCTGTTTGACTGATTCAACGCTGAGGTTGCTCAGTTTATATGTATTGCCTTTGGAGGAATCGGTTTTACCGAGCTGCAGACGCAGTGTCAGCGGACCGCCTGCGGATTCAGGCGTGATCAGCTGTTCAACATGGTCTGTCTGTCCTGCTTTCAGACTGCGTCCGTAAAGCGCACCGTAAGCATTCTCGCTGTCACCGTCGAAGCAGACTTCATAATCAGCCTGATCACCGGTAGGTGTGAGATCATATTTAACCAGGTAAGTCTGGCCGGGCTGCAGTTTTACACCTGTGGCGACGTAAAGTTTTGCTTTCCATACACCGCGGTCATCTGCTTTATCCGGTGCCTTTTTGATCTTGAATGTCGCCTCTGAAGAACTTTCCTTCAGATCAACAACATAACCGTCATCATGACCTTCATAGATTGTATCGATGCCGTCGTATGTAAGATCCAGAGGAAGCTTTTTGAAAGCAACCGGGATCATCTGCTCAATATAGTCTCCGGTCCAGATAGAATCATCCAGCTCAAAATCAGCCGGAAGCATGCTGGTATAGTTATCTATAATTTTATCGACCTGGACATTTCCGAAGATCACCTTGGATCCATCAGGTGTCTTACCCAGGGACAGCTGCATAACAAGCTCATCGCCGTAGCCTCTTCCTGTTACGACAGCTTCGATCTTCTTGACTTCATCCGCCTTTAAGCTCTGTTCATAAAGAGCTCCGTATCCCTTTTCTTCATCACCGTTGTTAAACAGGACTTCAAAAGGCATGTCATCATGACACATGATGTCCGCAGTAACGCGGTAACGGGAACCCAGTTCAGGGATCACGCCTGTCCTGACATAAAGCCTGGACTTCCATACACCCGGATCATCCGGTGCATCAGCGAAGTTGACATTGATCGTGTCTTCCCTGCGCACAGGAATCACAGCGTAGCCGGAGTCGTGTTTTTCATAAACGACTGATTCTCTTTCGAAGTTTACAGGTTTGGGAAGCGCGTTTTCATACTTGGACTCATCCTCATATTCTTTCACTTCGATCGAAGTAAAATCGATCGTAAAAGGTGAAAGCATACCAAGCTGCAGATCAAGATAGCTCGTGCCGCTCGAGGCTATCATGACGCCTGTAATGCTGTTGTCACCTTTGCGAATCGAAAATTCCTGGAAATCTCCGAATTTAACTTTACCTGCCACATCCGAGCGGAAGTTATAGGTTACAAAGTAATCTCTTCCCGCTACAGTCGGATAATTGCATTCCAGTTTGACGTGCCATGATTCCCCGTCTGTCTTGGTAGCGTTAAAGCGATAGACACCGTCAACCGCTTTACCGGTTCCTTCGACTTCGGTTCCTTCGAATTTGGCACGGAAAATAGAATTGTCGATCCGTTCAGGCGTTACTTTCCCTGTGTTCCCTGCAGATTCCTGGGACTGGCCTTCTGTCGGAAAATTCTCAAACGGGAAAATATCTTCCCAGTTTGTTGCTTCTTCTTCCGTTTCGGGATCGTCCGCATTACGCTGCGGAGCATCCTGTCCGCAGCTGGTCAGCAGGAGTGAACACATGAGCAAACCAATGCCCATGAATCTCACACGTTTCATACCGAATTCCTCCTCCATTGATGATGCGTTTACTGCAGAAATCAGACTTTATTTGTTCTAAATCCGACCCGGCAGTCCGGATTAGTATTAAAAAAATACTAAATGATGCAATTTTACTTCATTTTAAGTATGAAACGGCGTTTACGGCATGTCAACAATATCCGTTTTTTAAGCGTAAATATGTGCAATTTGTAAACTGTTTTTGTGTATATAATAGAGCACCTTATAAGCCTAAAGCTGTTTTGCCTCTTCGACTTTACGATTTGTAAACTTTGAATTTTATTTTTCTCATGCTATCATTTTGTTCAATTAAATAAGGTAATTAAAATAATAGAAAAGGAGGATTTATGCGGCTGAAAAGAGTCACAATGCAGGAAATTGCTGACGCATGCGGATTATCGCGCAATACAGTCTCAAAAGCCTTCAACGGACGCGGCTCTGTACCGGAAACTACGAAAAATCTGATTTTTGCCAAAGCCCAGGAACTGGGATATTATCAGCATTCAGCCGGAGGCGAACCGGTTCAGAAAAATACAGGTACAATCGCGGTTCTGACCCAGCATAAACTTCTCAGTCATAATTTCGGCGCGTTCTTCATTACGAGTTTTACCGACCGGATCAGCCGCTTTGGATACACCATGAAGATGTATGAGATATCCCGTGAAGAAATCACCGCAAAAAAACTGCCGCCTCATTTTGATCCGAAAGAGACAGCCGGGATCCTCGGTATTGAACTGTTTGACCGGGAATACATTGAAATGATCTGTTCCCTCAAACTGCCGACTATTTTTGTGGACGGATATCCCCGTGCCCGTGAATCGCTGATAAACTGTGATTTTATTTCCATGGAAAACATTACAAGCGAAACCATCCTGGTCAGCCGCATGATCGAACACGGTGCGAAAAAGATCGGATTTGTAGGAGATTACGAACACTGCAACAGTTTCTATGAACGGTGGATCGCTTATTGCGGCTGCCTGTATAAATCCGGTCTTTCCGTAAACAGAGATCTCTGCATTCTGAAAGAAGACGGCCTGCAGTACGAGAATATCGAATGGCTTCTGGAACAGCTTGACGCTATGCCGGAAATGCCGGATGCGTTTGCCTGTGCCAATGACTATCTCGCCATTCATCTGATGACCGCACTGAAAGAAAAAGGACTGTCAATCCCCGAGGATGTGATGGTATCGGGATTTGACGGATCCATGGAAGCCGCTCTCGTCCAGCCTTCCCTGAGCAGCGCCCAGATTCCAAGCAGTGACATCGGCAGACTTTCAGCCTTCTTCCTGGCACAAAGGATCCAGTACCCTGATTTCCCCCTTCAGTGGGTCTATGTGAAGACTATACCGATGTATGGGGAAAGCACCCGCTGATCCGAAACACAATCGTTTTTTAACCGATGCCTTTGCATCGGTTTTTCATTTTCCCCGTAACAAAAAAGGACGATATATCTTCGTCCCTGAATGAAAATTCATTTCCGGATACATCGTCCTTAAAACGGCTGTTATTTTTTCTCAAACCATCCTTCGTCCTGCATTTCCTGCCGTACTTCCTTAAAGCATTTCACCGCAAATTCCAGATCTTCCTTTGTATGGCATGCGTTGACCTGTGTGCGGATACGGGCTTTTCCTTTCGGAACGACCGGATAGGAGAACGCCACAACATAGACTCCCTTTTCCACCATTCTGCGGGCAAATTCCGCTGTAATCACTTCATCATACAGCATGACCGGAACGCACGGATGTGTTCCCGGGATCACATCGAATCCCGCTTCGACCAGATTCTTCCGGTAATCCACCGTGATCTCTTCCAGATGATCCCTGAGTTCCGTGCTTTCTTCCAGCATATCAAACAGTTCAATAGCCGCGCCGGTAATTGCCGGTGCCAGGGAATTGGAGAACAGATACGGACGGCTTCTCTGCCGCAGGAGATCAATGATCTCTTTCCGTCCGGATGTATAGCCGCCGGATGCGCCGCCGAGCGCTTTGCCCAGCGTTCCGGTTATGATATCCACCCTGCCTTCCACACCGTTGTATTCAGGCGTACCTCTGCCTTTCTTGCCGACAAAGCCTACCGCATGGGAATCATCCACCATGACAAGTGCCTCATATTTGTCTGCCAGGTCGCAGATCCCTTTCAGATTGCAGATGATCCCGTCCATGGAGAAAACGCCGTCGGTAGCGATCAGTTTGATCTTTGCGCCGTCCGCATCAGCCTGTTTCAGCTTTTCTTCCAGATCCGCCATGTCATTGTTCTTATAGCGGTATCTTTTTGCCTTGCACAGACGTACGCCATCGATAATGGAAGCGTGATTCAGCTCATCACTGATCACGGCATCCTCGGCGGAAAGCAATGTTTCAAACAATCCCCCGTTGGCATCGAAACACGAAGAGTACAGTATCGTATCTTCTGTTCCGAGGAAAGAGGAGATCCGTTTTTCCAGCTGTTTATGGATATCCTGTGTGCCGCAGATAAAGCGTACTGACGCAACTCCGTAGCCGCGCTCATCATATGTCTTTTCCGCCGCTTCGATCAGCCGTCTGGAATTCCCGAGTCCGAGATAATTATTCGCGCACATGCACAGCAGTTCCCTGCCGTCCGCGAGTTTAACATGCGCACCCTGTGCCGAAACAATCGGCAGCTCTCCTTTAAACAATCCGGCTTCTTTGACTGCCGTGACCTCATCCGCGTATTTTCTGAGTATTTCCTGTCTGTTCATTTTGTTTCTCCTTCATCATACAGATGTGTCCAGTCCAGAATGACCTTTCCCGACTGTCCCGATATCATCGCCTCGAAACCTTTCTTATAATCCCGGATATCGAAATGGTGTGTAATGATCGGTGCGATATCCAGTCCCGCCTGCAGCATCGTCGTCATTTTGTACCAGGTATCCCATACCTTGCGTCCGTAAATGCCTTTCAGGTTCAGTCCGTTGAAGATCACCGTCTCAAGATCGACCGGCGTATCAGGATCCTGCAGTCCGAGCAGGGCAATATTCCCGCCGTGCTTCATATCGTGGATCATCTGATTCAGGGCAGTCGCGGATCCGGACATCTCCAGACCGACATCAAAGCCTTCCTCCATGCCGATCCGGTTCATGACATCTTCCAGTTTTTCATGATTCAGATCCACGACTGTCGTAGCGCCGAGTTTCTTTGCCATATCCAGACGATACGGGTTGAAGTCTGTCACGACCACATGTCTTGCCCCGGCAAACCGGACGATGGCAGCCGCCATACAGCCGATCGGCCCGGCTCCTGTGATCAGGACATCTTCGCCGAGAACATTGTATGACAATGCGGTATGCGTCGCGTTGCCGAACGGGTCAAAGATCGCGTACATCTCCTGCGGGATATCGGGAGAACACGGCCATACATTGACATAGGGAATGACCAGATACTCCGCGAACGCGCCGTCACGGTTGACGCCTACGCCTTCCGCGTTCCGGCAGTTTTCCTTATGCCCTTCCTTGCAGTTGCGGCATTTGCCGCAGGTGATATGTCCCTCCCCGGATACGAAATCCCCGGGCTTGAATCCTCTGGCACCCGGTCCGGCTTCCACGATCACGCCGACATACTCATGTCCGACTACCCGTCCGATATCGATTGTGTGCTGTGCCCATTTGTTCCACTGCCATATATGCACATCGGTCCCGCAGATCGCTGTTTTCAGTATTTTGATCTTTACGTCGTTGGTACCGACTTTCGGAATCGGAACACGCTTCATCGTCAGTCCGACGTCGGCTTTGTCCTTTACAAGAGCCCACATCATTCCATCCTGCTGTTTCATGATAAAAACATCCTCCGTTAATTATTATTTGTTCAGGTATTTCTTCTGTCTTTATTATAAAACATTTATATATATTGCTGACTACATAAAAAGAGCTGTCTGATGACAACTCCCGTATTTTTTATTTACTTTCAAATTCCGGACACCATGAAGCGAATCGTTCCGGTAT
>CACZPD010000118.1 GCA_902782955.1 uncultured Erysipelotrichaceae bacterium | reverse complement strand
CCGCATTGCTTCAGCGCTTCTATATACGCATCATGCTGGATCAGCGCGAGGCTGTAGTCCGGACGGCCCGGATACAGTCCTGACGTGATGCCTTCCGTCATAGCCCTGCATGGTCTTTTCACGATCACATGACTGAATTTTCTCATCTTATTTTTCCCCTCATACGGCTATTTCGCGTATTGTCTGAAACACCACACCGCGATCCTTCCGATCAGTTCTTCGGGCAGCGGTTTGTCATACGGCAGACGTATCGTTCCTTTACTGACACTGTAATCCCTGAGTTCCTCCGCGAATACAGCGACCGCTTCATCTCCCGGATACAGTCCGATGTGCTTCTTCGAAGACGCAAAATGTATGATATTCCTGCCCTTCCAATATGTAGGCATTGACCAGCTGATCCGCTCTTCCGCCTCGGGAAGCGCCTTCCTCAAAACAGCGCGGATTTCATTCAGCTTCGTCTGTACATTTTCATCCTGTACGGCAATGTATTCATCGATCGTCTGCGGCTTCACACAATAATGATCCTGATTCTGTCTGCTGAATTCCCTGCCGCATTTCGGACATTTCCATTTCATATTATTCTTCTTATCTGCATTTGCTTTCATAAATCACGCCAGTTCCTCATCCATTCTGATCAGGAATTCTTCCAGACTGCCTGAGATCGTACTGTAAGTATCATCATCGGTATTGCAGCTGTCGATCTGGCAGTAGATACCCTTTTCCGGATTATACGCCCAGAGTTCACCGCCCATATCGGAACCGATCACAGCATATCCCGGCCAGCTGTTCATGACATCATATTCATCATTGACTTCCTGCAGTTCTTCCAGTCTGTAGAAACAGCCGTAATTGTTTTTCCCCAACGGGCCTTCCCCGCCGTTATGTTCCTTCATGAAGCTGAGATAGTCCTCAGGCAGCTGCATACCGTTTATTTCCGATATCATTTCTTCCGGTTTCCCGTTAAACACAAATTTCTCGAACATTGTCATATCCTCCAGACCTCTGTTTCCGCAGACAGGAAATAATTCATAACTGTTTATGAACATTATATCAGCCGCCACGAAAAATAGTTTTGCATTCACTTTGCATTGAAAAAGATCCCTTTCCGGATCTTTCCTGAATATTTACCAATTATAATGGATCACTCTCTGAACGATCTTTCCATGACATCATAGCAAAGATAATCACCGTTATCCGTTTCGATCGTCTGATATGCAGTACTCCTGTACCCGCGCTGCAAATACATTTTCTTAGCCGGAAGAGACGCGTCGAGGATAACGGTATCGGATTCCCTGCGGATCACCTGTTCCGCATAATCCATGAGTTTGGTTCCATAGCCTCTTCCCTGATATGACGGGAGCACAAACAGCCTGTTTATTTCATTGCCCGAAATCGTTACGGTTCCTGTACATGTGCTTTCTGTTTCAAGCAGATATACTTTTCCTGCCAGGATATCCTTCATGATCCTGTCATCCGAATGATGTTCAGCGAAAAACCTGACTGCCCCGGCCGGATAATATTGCGGATAGACCGACTGTATCGTCGTCTGCGTGATCGTCTTTACCGTCAGGAAATCCGGTTTCTCCGCAATCCGTATATTCATATCAGGCATACACCACCTTGAATTCCTCACATATGAGCATCATGTTCTCGTCAAAAGACCGGTTGATCTCCGCCAGTTCCTCTGTGAAGAATTCTTCATGAACACGTCTCCAGTAATCAAGGGAGCGGTCTCCTTCTCCTTCTTTAAACGCATGGTCCGCTGTTACATCGTTAAATGAAGACAGATATATCTTTGTCGTTTGGATAATACATACAGCATCTCCGTCTGCGTTGAGAATGACACTGTAATCCCCCTCTTTGGGTATCTCTTCGCCTTCTGCTTCATATAATGCAAGCGCGGAGCACGTAGCGGTCTTGATTCCCTTTACAACAAGCCCGGCAAGTTTATCCGGCGCCCCGCCGAAAGCCCAGGCTTCGTATGTACCTTGTAATCCGGACTGTTCCCACATTTCCTCTGCTGTCATGATTATTCCCTTTCCGTGATATTTCCTGATTCCGGCTAAAATGCGTGCCGGTTTTATAGTTTAAAAGTGTCTTTTATGATTCCTGCGACCTCCGCAGGTTCTTTTTCCGAATTATCGATCCTGAGATAGTTGTCAAAAGTGATCTCTCCTTCATAACTGACGCATCTGTGATTCAGATCATCATTGACCAGACGCTGATTAGAAATCTCAATATCTCTTTTGGAAGCCTTATTCTGCAGTCTGTTTCCGGTGACATTTCTTTTCAGTCTGATCTCCTGCGGGGCGATCAGCTCAACATAATAGAATTCTGTTCCGTATGGTTCGAATATTCCTTTGATATGTTCCAGATATTCCCATTCCGACGGCAGATCAAAATCCATCATGAGAGTAAAGATCATCCCATAGCTGCCGGATGCGGCATAGTTTCTGAAAACAACATCACGAATTTCCGAAATGGTCTTCGCGTCATATCTGCCGAAAATCTCTATCACAGGTTCGATCGTCATGTGATTATGAAAAAGTCTCAGATCTGTAATTTTCATCAGTTCCTGGCCGACTGTCATTTTACCGACAGCAGCGTCACCGATTATAAATACCAGTTTCATATTTACCTGCTCACTGAATAAAATATTCTGTCATAT
This sequence comes from uncultured Erysipelotrichaceae bacterium, assembly GCA_902782955.1. Next base: position 4,218 of record CACZPD010000118.1, on the reverse strand, counting down.
TGTCTTTACCATTGAAACTACAGTCTCCACATGTACACTCTGCGGGAACATATCAAACGGCGTTACCTTTTCAGGCTGATATCCCTTTTCCATCATGATTTTCACATCACGCGCAAGTGTGGCAGGATCACAGGATACATAAACAAGGCGTTCCGGCGCGATCTTTTCAATGGCGTTCAGTGTATCTTTTGAACATCCTTTGCGCGGCGGATCCACTATGACGACATCCGCCTTGATCTTTGACCTGATAACAGCCTGCGCCCCCTGTCCGGCATCCATATTCAGAAACTGAATATTCCTGACCTGATTCATTTCCGCATTCTTTTCGGCATCCTTCACGGCATCACCGACAACTTCTATGCCATATACCTTTTTTGCCCGGGAAGCCGCAATAATGCCGATGGTCCCGGTGCCGCAGTACAGGTCTATTACGGTTTCCTTTCCGGTCAGCTGCGCGTATTCCAGCGCTGTCTCATACAGCAGCGGCGTCGTATACGGATTGATCTGGAAAAAGGATCTGGCACTGATCCTGAATGTGCATCCCAGCAGGATCTCTTCGATATATAACGTTCCATGGAGAAGATACTGTTTTCCGTCAAGGATCACATTATCCTCCCGTTTATTGAGTATGGCAGAAATGCTTCTGACTGACGGATACTGACGGACGATCCTCTCTGTCAGTTTTTCCAGACCCGGATCCGGATATTTACGAACCACGAAAACGACCATGACCTGGCCGGTATTATGGGCATGCTTGACAAGCACATGCCGCATAACATTTCCGAGACGGTATTGATTTATGAGTCCCTTAACAAACATCGTCAGTTCATTGGAAAGATCTGTCTGCACAGCGCAGTTTTCATAATCGATGATGTCGTTGCTGTGGAGTCGGTAGAAACCCATGCGGATCTTCCCGTCCTTCTGCTGGACGGGGACCTGCACCTTATTGCGGTAATTCCGGAACGGCTCCGCGGTCCTTACCGGATCCGGTACGATATCCAGACCCGCATTGTTTTTAAAGCAGAGGCGGACCTTCTCCCGTTTGAACCGTTCCTGTTCCTCATGGTCCATATGCTGAAGCTGGCATCCCCCGCACAGACGGTAAACGGAACATACCGGATCACACCGGTGCGGCGATCTCTTCAGGATGCGGATCACCCTGCCGTAACCGTAGTTTTTCTTCAGGGCCGTAATGCCGATCTCCGCCTCTTCCCCTTCGAGAAGACCCGGGACGAACAGCACAAAAGAACCGATGCGGACAACGCCTGCACCGTCTTCGCTGTAGCCTGTGCATGTTACGGTATAAACTTCATTCTTTTCCATAGTTCTGAAAAAGGGCTTTTTCAGCCCTTATTGCTCCTGATTATTCTCTTCTGTTCCTTCTTCCGGCAGGTCTTCGCCGCCGCCGACTTCAACCTCTCCGGCTTCTTCCTGCTTGGCAGCCTCTTCCGCCGCCTGACGTTCAGCCGCTTCTTTTCTCAGACGTTCCGCCAGCTTCGCGTTTTTCGGCTCACTGACGACCTGTTTTTTCGGCTTCTTCATCGCGGAATTCTTTTCCTCGATCACATAGACAAACGCATCGGAATCGCGGTTCTCCGCAAGATTGTAGACATGGATCTCCAGATCATACATCTTCTTCCCGTCTGCCTGGGTAAAATACACATCCGGATTCAGAACTGTTGATACCGCAGTATAGATTTCATCCGCTTTACCCTTTGCATAATCCGCATCGGCGTCATCCTTGACGTCAGCGTAGATACGGAGCGTCGCTGTTGTCATCGTTGCATTTCCCGACTCGACGCCTTCAATTCCCTTTACTGCTTCCGAGATCTGTCCGATCTGTTCTGTCGTGATCGCCGGATCCAGATCACCTGCATACCGGGATCCGAATACCGGTTTGCTGGAATCTCTGGAAGACGTATAAAGGATGTAACCCATCACGGCAAAAGGTGCCAGGATCAGGGCTACGCAGATCCAGAATAATGTTATTGTACCGGCACGGCTTTTCGGCCGGCTAACTCGTTTTACGCTTTTATTTGCCATATGCTACCCCGCATGCTTTATTCTACCTTGTTTCCCGCGGTTTTTCTACTTTTTGTCCGGTTTCCTTCCGGAAAGATGGTACTGTACAATTCTATCCCTTCTTTCCGCGCATTTCAACCTGCACGGTATTTCTTAAGAATCTCCGCCGAACATCTCCAGAAACATATCTTCGGTAATGACCGGGATCCCCAGCTGTTTTGCCTTGCGGTTTTTGGAAGAACCCGATTCCGCATCGTTGTTGATGAGGTACGAAGTCGTTCCGGATACCGACCCGGTCACCTTGCCGCCTTTGGATTCGATAAATGCCTTCAGTTCATTCCGGTTTTTGAAATGATGGACATCGCCGGTCACGACAAATGTCTTGCCGGAAAGCACGTCGCTTGTCCGGGCGGAAACAGTTCTCTCCACCCGGATCTCCTTTCTGAGATCCTCCAGCATTTCCGCATTGCCTGCTTCCCGGATCCAGCTCACAAACGCGCCGGACTTTTCCGGCCCGATGCCGTCAATATCCGCGAATACCAGGCCATCTTCCGCCTTCAGCGCGGTTTCGACAAGCTCATCCAGCGAATATCTGCCGAGAAGCTTCTTCGCGACATCCTGTCCGATCAGCGGGATATTCAGGGCGAACATCAGTTTCTGCTCTGTCACATCCCTGGCTTTTTCAATGGAAGCCATGATGTTGTCCGCCGACTTATCGCCGAAGCCGTCCAGTTCCCGGATCTCGTCCTTATGTTCCTTCAGCCGGAAAATATCCGCGTTGGAACGGATCCAGCCTTCATTGATGAACCGGTATAATGTCGCTTCCGAGATGCCGTCGATATCCATTCCCTGTTTGGAGACAAAACGGGTATACTTTTTCAGTTTTTTGGCTGAACATTCCGGATTTGTGCAGCGGAGTGTTTTGGTGCCGCTGTTCTCACTGATCCGGATCTCCGTCGCCTGTCCGCATACAGGACAGACAGCCGGTATTTCAAACGTCCCTTTCTGTTCCTTCACACGGATCACCTTCGGGATGATCTTGTTTGCCTTGATCACCTCGATGACTGTGCCTTCCCCGCCGATACCGAGTCTTTCACATTCGCTGATGTTGCACAGAGAAGCTCTTTTTACCGTCGTGCCTTCGATCTCGACCGGGTCGAAAACCGCCACAGGAGAGATCGTGGAAGCGGCGCATGACCACTCGATCATCCGCAGCGTTGAAGGTGTTGATTCATCCGCCCATTTGAACGCATAACCTGCCCTGGTCGCATGATGGCCTGTTACGGAACCCGACGCGGCATATTCCGTGTCGTCATAGACGATGACAAGTCCGTCCACCGGATAGGGATTGATCTGATCCGTGACTTTTTTTGTCCATCCGGCAATGCTTCTTTCTATTGTTTCCTCGTCCGGATGATCGATCCGTTCATGATCGACCACGGTAAATCCCTGCTCTTCCAGGAATCCCATCCGGTCTCCCCATGAGAGTATCTCCGTATCGGTATGGACAAGGGTAAACGGGATCCAGCGGATCTTTCTTCTTCTGACTTCTTCAATATCTTTCAGCGTCAGGGAACCGGATGCGAGATTTCTCGGATTCGCGTAATCTTCCCCGCTCTCGATCCGGAACTGCTCAAAGTCCGCGTAGGAAATGACCGCTTCCCCGCGGATCACGATATGTTCGTGCGATGCGATCTTCGGCAGGATACCTTCAATCGCTCCTGAAAGATGCGTGATGTTTGTGCCGATATGACCGTCTCCCCTGGTCACGACTTTCTGCAGGATGCCCCTGTCGTATGTCACGACCAGTGTCAGTCCGTCCAATTTCCAGGAGATCCAGATCGGCTTTCCCTCACTCCACTTCACCAGGTCTTCCGTCTTTTTTGTCTTGGCAAGTGAAAGCGCCGCATATTCATGCGCTTCCTTCTGTCCGCTGACATCATCCGCCGATACATTGACGGTCGGAGAGTCGTCGTAAACCGTATCCGTTTCCGCCTCCAGCCGCTTCAGTTCGTCAAACAGCGCATCCCATTCGTAATCGGTCATCAGTTCGCCGCGTCCGTTGTAATACGCGTCTGACGCCGCGTTCAGACGGCTGATCAGTTCTCTCATTTTTTCCAGTTTTTCATCCATAACTGTTTAACTCTTGATATCTTTCTTTTTCAGTGACGGGTGTGCAGCCGCGATCTTCTTGAT
>CACZPD010000117.1 GCA_902782955.1 uncultured Erysipelotrichaceae bacterium | reverse complement strand
CGAAAGATAGTATTTGGACGGGACATCGCTTTCTTCCACTTTATACTTGTGTCCTGCATATACATATTTGGATATATCCCTGGCCGATCCATCTGTCAGCCATGGATTCTGATCCATATCAACAAGTTTGTGACCTTCCGTTTCGTCATAAAGGGCAAGTTCAGCGTTTTTCACGGGATTCCCTTTATCGTTGACCTTTAAGATCGCATAATGAATCTCATCATCGCTGAGCGTAAACAGCTTATTCTCTTCCGCTTTGATATTGCTGTTCCGGAAATAATAGAATCCTGCCGGGGCGTTTTTTTCGCGGATCGTATATGTTTCATCCAGGATCAGGCCTTTTACGACGTGTTCTTTTCCGCTGCTGGTCCATGTATCCTTAATATTCCCTTCCGCATCCAGCAATTCCAGCTCCGCTCCGGGAAGCACTTTCCCCGCAGTATCTTCCTTGCGGATTTTAATATCGATCAGAACACCGGTGATCTCAATTTCAGAAATGATCGGCTCGATACCCGACACATAGCCTCTTACATACATTTTCTGATCATTCCCTGAGGTCGTAATAAAACAAGGTTTACTGCCGGCATCCGCTTCTTTCCTGATCTGGATCGTGCCTTTTCCTGTTCCGGTCACTTTTACATAGAACTGATTTTTAGACAGATCCGCATCGGATGCAGAGATGATTTTACCGTTCTTATCGCATATCGAAAGATTGGACGGCATTGAAGCGATCAGACTGTTCTTCAGCTGGCCTGAACGATCCTCGATCTTTACAACTGCCCCGACCGGGATCTGTGCAGAAGCCTTCCTGCCGGATGTGCCGGTTTCTTCCTGACCTCTCAGAATATGCAGGTCATGCGGTGTTTTGTATGCATTAATGCTGTCTTCAATTTTCTGTTTCTCTGCATCCACGCCGGAGAAAAATGCTCCGCCTCCCTCGGTGACCTGCCAGATCAGATCCTGGGCAGCCGCATAGTATGCCTTTGAAGTTCTGTTTCCGTATCCGTATCCGAAATAAGCGATTTCCGCGATCCTTGTTTTTTCGCTGTCCGACAGTTTTTTGCCGCTGTCGAGACGCGCGCTGAAATCACTGAAAGGTATTTTGCTGTAAACATCCGAGCCGATTACAACTGTCACGTCTTTTTCAAGGCAATAAGCAGGTGTGCTCCCTACTGTTTTGTAGTGAAGCGGCAGTCCGTGATTTCCTCTGTTCGGCGTATAGTCAGTTGCCCCGTTGTCTGTAACGGTCTCTGCGAAAACCGGAAGCAGAGTACTGCAGCATGTGCACAGCAAAGCCAGCAGAAATACACTGGCTTTTTTTGCAAAACGTATCATTAATCTTTCCTCCCCCTGATGAGACACAGGTTGTCTCCAAATGTCTTATTCGCTCAGAAGAAGGATTATCCATAAAAAAAACGATATCAGGAGTGATATCGTTTGCAAGTGTTATTCTTCGTCAAGATGCGGTCCGGCAGCGACAAGTGCTTTGCCGACAGCGTTTGTCTCATACTTATGGAAGTTCTTGATAAATCTTCCGGCAAGGTCTTTTGCCTTTTCTTCCCATTCTCCCGCATCTGCGTATGTGTCACGCGGATCGAGGATCGCAGGATCAACACCCGGCAGTTCTGTCGGAACTTCGAAATCGAAATACGGGATCTTCTTTGTCGGTGCCTTCAGGACTTCGCCGTCAAGAATCGCATCGATAATGCCGCGGGTATCCTTAATGGAAATACGCTTGCCTGTTCCGTTCCAGCCTGTATTGACGAGATATGCCTTGGCACCGCTCTTTTCCATTCTCTTGACCAGCTCTTCACCGTATTTTGTCGGATGCAGTTCCAGGAAAGCCTGGCCGAAGCATGCGCTGAATGTCGGTGTAGGTTCTGTGATGCCTCTTTCTGTTCCGGCAAGCTTGGCAGTAAATCCGGAAAGGAAGTAATACTGTGTCTGTTCCGGTGTCAGGATGGATACAGGCGGCAGAACGCCGAATGCATCAGCTGACAGGAAGATAACGTTTTCCGCAGCCGGGCCTGCCGAAACAGGACGCACGATCTTTTCGATATGATCGATCGGATAGGAAACACGTGTATTTTCCGTTACGCTCTTGTCCGCAAAATCGATCTTTCCTTCAGCGTCAACAGTAACGTTTTCGAGAAGTGCATCCCTGCGGATCGCGTTGTAGATATCCGGTTCGGAATCCTTATCAAGGTTAATGACTTTTGCGTAGCAGCCGCCTTCGAAATTGAAGACACCTTCATCATCCCAGCCATGTTCGTCATCACCGATCAGAAGACGCTTCGGATCTGTGGACAGCGTTGTTTTTCCTGTTCCGGAAAGACCGAAGAAGATTGCAGTATTCTTGCCTTCCATATCGGTGTTTGCGGAACAGTGCATCGCTGCGATGCCCTTCAGAGGAAGGTAGTAGTTCATCATGGAGAACATACCCTTCTTCATTTCACCGCCATACCATGTATTCAGGATAACCTGCTCACGGCTGGAAATATTGAAGGCAACGGCTGTTTCGGAGTTCAGTCCCATTTCCTTGTAATTGTCTACTTTTGCGAGGGAAGCAGTATATACGACGAAATTCGGTTCGAATTCCTCGAGTTCTTCCGGTGTAGGCTTAATGAACATGTTGCGGACAAAGTGTGCCTGCCACGCAACTTCCATAATGAAGCGCACTGACATGCGTGTATCCTTGTTGGCGCCGCAGAATGCATCAACTACATACAGCTTTTTGCCGGAAAGCTCATCCTGCGCGAGCTTCTTGAGAATGCTCCAGTTTTCCTCTGAAAGCGGATGGTTGTCATTCGGATATTCCGGTGTTGTCCACCAGACAGTGTCCTTGGAATTTTCATCCATGACAATGTATTTGTCCTTAGGAGAACGTCCGGTATAGATACCTGTCATAACATTGACGGCGTCGAGCTCTGTCAGCTGTCCTTTTTCGTAGCCTGTAAGTTCAGGTTTCATTTCTTCTTCGAAAAGCAGTTCATAAGACGGATTATAAACAATCTCTTTTGCACCTGTAATGCCGTACTTTTCCAAATCAATTTTTGCCATTTTTATACCTCTTTTCTTTGGTTTCTTCCTTTGGTATTTTCCTTTCTCCGTACATCTGTTTCAGAAGCACGAAGGGAATCTCTGATATAAATTCCACACCATATTCTATAATTATTTCTTAAAAAAAGAAATAGAGATTTTATTAATGCAGTTTTTGACAGTAAATACTTATGAGAGCAAAAAAAGCCATGCAGAGATCAACGTCATTAAGTTAAGCCTGTGCCGAATGGATGTCATACACACTCATACCAGAAATTGGTATGGGTGTTTTTTTTCTGACTTTT
>CACZPD010000116.1 GCA_902782955.1 uncultured Erysipelotrichaceae bacterium | reverse complement strand
CATGAGCTCAGCATGGTATTCACATTCCATCATCTGAAGGTCGACTATAAGAACCAGATGAAATGGGAACTGATGCCTTATGACTTCATGGCGCTGAAGAGACTTCTCTCCACATGGCAGATCGGCATGCAGGAAGGAAAGGCATGGAATGCCCTCTTCCTGAACAACCATGACCAGCCGCGTGCCCTCTCCCGTTTCATGGATGACAAGAATTACCGCAAGGAAGGCGCAAAGCTCCTGGCGACTGTCATCCATATGATGCGCGGTACACCGTACATCTATATGGGCGAGGAGATCGGCATGACCAACGCATACTTCACGGATATCAACCAGTATGTGGATGTGGAAAGCACGAATATCTTCAGGATTCTCAGAGACCAGGGAAAGAGCGAAGAAGAAGTATACAAGATCCTGCAGGAAAGAAGCCGCGACAATGCCAGAACACCGATGCAGTGGGATGACAGTGAAAACGCCGGATTCTCCGACGCGAAACCGTGGCTGCAGGTATGTGACAACTACCGTGAGATCAACGTAAAAAAGGATCTCGCAGATCCTGATTCCATCTTCCGCTACTATCAGAAACTGATCCGTCTGAGAAAGGAAAACAAGGTCATTCAGGAAGGTCTGTTCAAGGAGCTTCTGAAAGATCACAGATCCATCTTCGCTTTCGAAAGAGCGCTGGATGATGAAAGCCTCATCGTTCTGACAAACTTCTACGGAAACGAAGCGGAATTCGATCTGGATCTGTCCGAATACAGTGTCCTGTTGTCCAACCTCGGACGCACAGACGCTGACTTCCGCACACTAAAGCCTTACGAGGCAGCCGTCCTGATCCGCCGATAAAACAGTGAAAGCCGCAGCTGAGCTGCGGCTTTTTCATTTCCTTTATTTCTGTCCGTAATAGGCATTCGGCCCGTGTTTGCGCATATAATGCTTGTCCAGCACATACCGCGCAATGGAAGCCAGCGGATTCAGCATCAATGTCTTCAGATCCATCTCCGCTACCGTTTCCATGACCACGGCATTGTATACGGCATTTGCCGGACTTGTACCCCAGGCAAACGGTCCGTGGTTTTTGACAACGATGCCCGGTACAGCAGCCGGATCGATGTTAAGTCCTTCGATCGTTTCAATGATCACCTTCCCGGTATTCCTCTCATACGCTTCTTCCACCTCATCCTGCGTCAGCTCCCTTGTGCACGGAATATCACCGTAGAAATAATCCGCATGTGTCGTGCCGAGCGCCGGGATCGGCAGGCCTGCCTGGGCAAACGCGACCGCATTGATAGAATGCGTATGTACGATGCCTTTTATCTTGTCATAGCGGCGGTACAGTTCCAGATGGGTATCCGTATCCGAAGAAGGCTTCCATTTTCCTTCAGCCCTTTCACCGCTCTCTATATCCACAACGACCATGTCTTCCCATGTCATGCCGTCATAATCCACACCGGACGGTTTGATGACCATGTATTTCCTGTCTTCCGAAATACCGGACACATTGCCCCATGTATAGATCACGATGCCCCTGCGAACAAGTTCGAGGTTCGCCTCGCACACTTCCTTTTTCAGCTCTTCAAGCATTTTCCGCCTCCCTGATCTTTTCCCGCAGGAACACATTTGACTCCTTAATGATCTTTATGTGATCCTGTCCTTTCTGGTACCAGAATTCACCGGTAAACATGCGTACGCCCATATCCAGCGCTGCTTTGATACAAGGTACATATTCGGTATGCCCGCCTGTACCGTAATTCATATCCCGGTAGATACCGGGGTTTGTTTCCTTGAGATGCACCGCGAAAATATGATCTTTTCCTTTTTTGAAATCTTCCGTCACATCATGTCCGTACAGGACAGCCGCATTTTTCAGATTCCCGATATCCGGATATACACCAAGCCACGGGGAATCCACATACCGGACATACTTCATGGCTTTCTCTACCGTATCCATAAACGGTGTTTCCATCGTTTCAAACGCCAGGATGACACCGTGCGCCGCCGCGTAATCCGCTGCCGCTTTCAGATTCTCACGGAACCATTTTTCCGTATCCGCGTCACCTTCTTCGTAATACACGTCATATCCGGCCAGCTGGATGACGGAAATGCCTGCATTCTCCGAGAAATCCACCGCTTTCCGCATGATCTCCATACTGCGCTTCCGGATATCCGCGTCATGTGACCCGAACGGATATTTCCTGTGCCCGGAAAGACACATCGTCCGGATCGGGACATTATACTGACGGGAAAGGGCACCTAATGCCCTTACTTCTTCCGCCGGCAGATCCAGCCTGGACAGTCTGGCATCGGTTTCATCGATGCTGATCTCCAGCCGGTCAAAGCCGCATTCTTTCGTGATCTCAAACATTTCCCGGAAAGACAGTCCTGCCGGGATCGCTTTTTCATACAAACCGAGTGAATATTCCATGTCTATTCCTCCTTCAGCGTATACAGCGCGATCTCGTCGGTCTCCCGGTTCGCCGCTGCCAGTTTGTAAACGCCGCTGTCTTCAAAGAACATGCAGTTGGCCGGCCCGCTTCCCTGATCCAGCACCGAGACCTGATAGTCACCGTTTTCAAAGGAGATCATGACCAGTTCCATGTCTTCCTGCCGGTTGCCGGTGAAAGCCACGGTTTTCCCGTTGATCTTTCCGCTGCAGATCGCATGGATGAACGGCATCTTCTTATCACGTTCCCAGACCTTTTCAAAACTGCCGTTTTTCTTCTTATATACCGATACGGTATCCCCGTGGAACGGCGACAGGACGAACAGTTCCCTTTCGCCATCCCCGTCAAAATCCAGATACAGGACATCGCTGGCAGGTACTTCCAGGATGCATTCACAGTTCCATTCCCCGCCTTCTTCTGCCGGGGGCTCACACAGCCATATGCCGTTTTCCGTACCTACGACCGCGAAGGTACTGCCGTCATCCTTCTGATGCACCGCAAAGCCATGGTTCTTGTACAGACCGCTGACCAGCGGTTCCAGCTTCAGCTGGTGATCCGCATCATACTGCAGGATATTCTCAGGCAGTTCAGCCGCCCAGATCCTGCCCGGGCATGTCCAGTCATTTTTGAAGGCATGCGCGGATTTCAGCGTGCATGCGATCAGATAATTCCGGCCGTTCTTTTCCACGATGCCGAAACGATGCACAAACGGCAGGTCGCAGAGTACGCTGCATTTCCATCCGCCGTCTTCTTTT
>CACZPD010000115.1 GCA_902782955.1 uncultured Erysipelotrichaceae bacterium | reverse complement strand
TCCGGTACATTCTCCGGTTTCACAAAGACATTCGCGGAGACTTTTCCCTCTTCCGTCGTCATGCCCGCAAAGAGGTACAGGCATCTTTTTACCAGGTCTGTCCTGTCAAAAGTCGCATAGTTGGCAAGTGCCTGCAGTCTGAGATCGCCCAGCCAGAGACGTCTGTCTCTTTTCGGCCCGTCCTCGAAGACATCCTGCATGCAGTCAGCGAGTGTCTTGACGCCGACATCATAGATCTTCTGCAGTTCAGGATCATCCAGTTTCATCGGTCTCAGCGTACTATAGTCAGCCGAAGAAACTGTTTCAGCGACCGGATCAGAGAATGTTACCTGCCATTTCGGGGAAGTATCGATGACTTTCAGTTCAACGTAACGGAAACTGTATCTCCTGCTCAGAACCAGATCGGCCGGAAGTTCATCCACATGGATGAATTCCTCCTGGATCCAGGAACTGGAAAGCCAGCCGTCATAATCGGAGGATTCTGCTTTCAGCTCACACAGCATTTCCGCGAATTTCAGACGAAGAAACAGAGGTGCGTCCATCGGCGATCCTGTATGGCCCAGACGGATCCGGAATTTGCCGACCATGTGTGTGCCGAAATCGAGAATGATCGATTCATCCCGTTTCAGAGGATACGCAGAGAGATTCTCAATCTTTTTATCACTGTCCGCCGGTCCGTACCCGCCAAGCCACGCATCATTTTTTTCGATTTCAACAATACGTACCGGTCTGTGTTCTTCTGTCACGAGCTGCGGACGGTTTGCCTCAGCTTTTGCAAGAAGTACTTCGTCGTGTCTGAACTTCAGTTCATTATTGATCTGGAATGAGAATGCCATATTCTTTTTCTGCTTTCTTTTACTATCTGCTAAATATCCAGTGCCGCATGATATCCCTGGTATACGGCATTCGTAATGGTGGATACTTTGTTTGCGTCACCGATGACCCTGACAAACGGGGCACCGTCCAGCAGGTCGTTGTATGGTGCGCTTCTCTGACCGAGCGCACAGATGACGCTTCTTCCCGGAACCAGTACTTCCTTATTTTCCGGATCCAGACAGATCACGCCTTCATCCGTAATTCTCAAACCTTTATATGAAGTATGCACTTCGGCGTATTTATCTATTTCTTTTAACAGCAGCGGACGATGACGTACGTTGGCATCCGGTGCCAGAGCATTTCTCATTTCCACCAGATGTACCTTTTTGCCTTCACGTCCCAGATGAACTGCGCATTCACAGCCGGCCAGTCCGCCGCCCAGTACGACAACATCATCTCCGACTTTATCCTTATTCAGATAATAATCATTTACCACCACACACTTGTCTATACCTTCCAGCGGCGGAATGATCGGATTGGAGCCTGTTGCGATAATGAGCGCATCCGGTTTTACCGAATCACATAATTCTTTCGTAACCGGTGTATTGTACACGATTCTGACGCCGGCATCCTCAGCCATCTTCTTATATGTCTTAGATAATTCATACATTTCTTTTTTGAAGGGAATCGCCTGTTCGGATTTCAATATACCGCCGGTTTCGCTTTCCTTCTCATACAGCGTGACTTCATGTCCGCGTTTTGCGGCTGTATAGGCTGCATAAAGACCGCCCGGTCCCCCGCCTGCGACAAGAACACGTTTTGAAACCGGTGCCTTGACGATTTCATCACCTTCCAGTTCCCTGCCGATCACCGGGTTAACAGTGCATCTGCGGGTGGATGTGGCCGCTCTTTCCGCCATGCAGGTAAAGCATCGCAGACATCTGACGATATCCTCACTCCGGTTTTCCATGACTTTTCGCGGAAGATACGGATCTGCCAGCAAAGCCCTGCCCATATAAACAAGATCTGCCTTTCCGGACGCGATGATATCTTCCAGCATATCCGGATCATTTAATCCGCCGATCGTCGAGACCGGGACAGAAACATGTTTTTTGATCTCCGACGCAAGATAAACGTTTCTTCCGTGCTCCTCAAACATACTCGGATGTGTGATCCCGAAAGTCCTCTGATAGGTACCGGCAGAAACATGGATGATATCGCAGTACGGCTCGATCCGTTTTGCGATCTCTATCGCTTCTTCCAGATGATAGCCTTCTTCCACAAATTCATCCCCGCTCATCCTGAACTCGATCGGGAAGAACGGTCCGACATTCTCCCTGACCTTTTTCAGTACTTCAACAGCCAGACGACAGCGGTTTTCCAGACTTCCCCCGTATTCATCTTCCCTGTGATTGAACATCGGGGACAGGAATTGGTTGATCAGCCAGCCATGACCGCCGTGGATCATCACCATTTCGAAGCCAGCCCTCTGTGCCAGAGCCGCAACATGACCATACGCTTCCACGATCTCATCGATCATTTCTTTGGTCAGGGCCTTTACCCTGACGCCGTCATTGCGGGTCGTATCACACGGTCCCCACTGGTGCATGGACTTCTGCTTGTTCTTATCTGTCATGTACGTTCCCGCAAACATGCCGGAATGCGACAGTTCCAGGGAAGGAATGGCACCATGTCTTTTGATCGCGTCTGCGCAGTATGTAGCCTGTGCCAGCGAATTCAGAATGCTTTCATCCAGATGGTATGCATGGGAACCATCCGTTGCGGGATGCACCATGCATTCACTTACAGTCACCACTGCCGCGCCGCCTTTTGCCCGCAGTTCATAGAAGGCTTTGGATTTATCACCGATACAGCCATCATTTGTGATATCCGTTCCGCCCATCGGCGCCGAACACATGCGGTTCCTGAACGTCGTCCTGCCGATCACCAAAGGACTTGTTAAGTTTTTATACTTTCTTTCCATAATCTCTCCTGTCTGAATACTGTTCTAATGATCTTTGCGGTCTTCTGCGTTTCTTCATTATTGAAATTTCCGCAGAGACTGCCATAACCTGTTAAATAAAATTTATCATCTTTTCCCGATTACTTCAAAATACGATGGTCAGGAAATGTACCCGGTACAGGCATTTCCGCTTCCGGAAGCGGTGGAAGAAGTGCGCCGGAAAGACTATAATGAACTCTGTGAAAAAAACAAAGGAGCGAATCATGATTAAAGATCAGATCGATAAAGAACTGCTTGCGCTGGCAAAGCAGGCTGACATAGAACTGGAACCGGTATACAGCAGGATCGATGCCGTATGCATGACCAATTCCGACAGGATCCTGTCCGCGTTTATTGAAAACAATGTATCCTACACCGATTTTGCGGATATCAACGGCTACGGCAACTACGATGCCGGCAGGGACAAGCTGGAGCGCATCTTTGCGGATGTCCTCGGCAGTGAAGATGCCCTGGTGCGGCCGCAGATCATGAGCGGCACAAATGCCCTCTATATTGCATTTACCGGTCTTCTGAAACATGGTGATACGATGATCTCCCTGACCGGGATGCCGTATGATTCCCTGCAGGAAATGATCGGGATCAGCGGCAGTTCCTCCCAGTCCCTGAAAGCGTATGGTGTAAAGTATGAACAGATCGACCTCGTAAATGATCAGTTTGATGAAGAAGCGATCATAAAACGTCTTTCCCGGAACGATGTGCGTCTGGCGGAGATCCAGCGCTCCCGCGGCTATTCGTCACGTCTCTCCCTCACGGTCGACCAGATCGGACATATCATCAAAAAGATCCGTGAAGTCAATAAAGATGTCATCATCATGGTCGACAACTGTTATGGCGAACTGGTGGAAGAAAAGGAACCGGGACATGTCGGTGCGGATATCACCGTCGGTTCCCTGATGAAGAACCTCGGCGGCGGAATTGCCCCGACCGGCGGCTATATTGCCGGCCGCAGGGATCTGATCGGCGAGATCGCGGAACGCTTCTCCGCTCCCGGACTCGGCAAGGAACAGGGCGCCAACTTCAATCTCAACAATTCCTTCTTCAAAGGCCTGTTCCTGGCACCGGGTGCCGTTCGCAGCGCCATGAAGACGGCCGTCTTCTCCGCGTGGATGCTGGAAAAACTCGGTTATACGAATGTCTCACCCCGCTATGATGAATTCCGCACAGATATCATCCAGACGGTGGAACTCGGTTCAAAGGAAAATCTTGTACGCTTTACGCAGGGCATGCAGGAATCCTCCCCGATCGATTCCTTCGTCAAAGTGCTGCCGGCACCGATGCCCGGCTATCCGTTTGATGAAGTCATGGCCTGCGGTGCCTTTACCCAGGGCAGCACGATCGAACTGAGCGCAGACGCTCCTGTCATTCCCCCGTATACCCTGTATATGCAGGGCGGCATGACGCCGGAATACGGAAAACTGAGTGTCCTTCTCGCGCTTTCCAAAATCATGACCACCCGTAAAACGGGTGGTTTGCTCTGAGGCTATAAGCCTTGGTGTACAAGCCAGCGTCTTAAGGCGCTGGCTTTTCC
>CACZPD010000114.1 GCA_902782955.1 uncultured Erysipelotrichaceae bacterium | reverse complement strand
GACACAATGATCTACAGAGATTTTCAGGGAATGAAGCTTTCGGCACTGGGATTCGGCGCAATGCGTCTGCCGGTAATTGAAGGAGATGACAGTAGGATCGATGAAGCTGCGGCTTTGCGCATGGTCGATACTGCTATGAAAAACGGAATTAATTATTATGATACTGCCTGGGGTTACCATGGTCAGAATTCAGAACTGATCATGGGAAAGGCGCTTGCGGAATATCCGCGGGACAGCTACTATGTCGCGACGAAATTCCCAGGTTACGACGCATCCAACTGGCCGCATGTAAAAGAGATCTTTGAACGTCAGCTGGAAAAACTGAATGTAAGCTACTTTGATTTTTATCTTTTCCATAATGTCTGTGAGATGAATATCGATGCTTATCTGGACGATGAGAAATACGGAATATACAGCTATCTGATCGAACAGAAAAAGAACGGCCGCATCCGTCATCTGGGCTTTTCCTGCCACGGGAACATCGATGTGCTCAAACGCTTTCTGGAAGCTTACGGCAAGGATATGGAATTCTGCCAGCTGCAGCTGAATTACCTCGACTGGACATTCCAGAACGGTAAAGAAAAAGTTGAACTGCTGAATGAATGGAATATCCCGGTCTGGGTCATGGAACCGCTCAGAGGCGGCAAACTGGCAAAACTTCCGGCTGAATATGAAGCCGAACTGAACGCGCTCCGCCCGGATGAAGAAATTCCGGCCTGGGCATTCCGTTTCCTCCAGAGCATACCTTCCGTCACAATGATCCTTTCCGGCATGTCCAGTCAGGAACAGCTGGAAAAGAATCTGGAGACTTTCGCGGAAGACAAAAAGCTGAATGACACAGAAATGAAGACACTGCTCGGTATCGCGGACAAAATGCTTTCCGTCGGCACAGTGCCATGCACAGCCTGCCATTACTGTGTAAGCCACTGCCCGATGGGTCTGGATATTCCGAATCTGCTCTCCCTGTACAATGAACATGTCTACACCGGCGGCGGATTTATCGCCCCGATGGCACTCGGTGCACTGCCGGATGACAAGAAGCCTCAGGCATGCCTGCAGTGCAGAAGCTGTGAGCAGGTCTGTCCGCAGCAGATCAGGATCTCGGAAGTCCTGGCTGATTTCTCGGAACGTCTCGGCTGATTCCCATTCTGTTTAAAAGAATCCGAAACCCGGAAAGGGAACGGATTCTTTTTTGTTGTGAATGAATTTTCACCGGATATATACAATCTGTGTATGCAAATTTGATAGAATAAAATCATAAGAATATGGAGGCTTTTATATGCTGCAGGAAAAACTGAAAAGTATAATGAATGAACTGGATACATGGCAGTTCCCGGAACCGGTAGAGGATATGCCGCATGGGGATATGCCCGGTGACAAGGTGATCATCTCGGATGCCTTAATCCCGCATGCGCAGACACTGTTCCGTCTGCTCGTCAAAATGATGCAGGAGAAAGGTGACAATAAATATGTCATCTCGATTTTCGGCGGCTCCGGTTCCGGCAAGAGCGTAACGACTTCGCTGCTCACATATTACCTGAATCAGGCAGGAATTACCGCTTATGCAATGTCTGGTGATAATTATCCGCGGCGTATTCCGGAATACAATGACGCAGAGCGTGTATCCGTGTTCCGTTCCGAAGGACTCAAGGGACTTCTGAAAGAAGGCGCATACAGTGAAGAGGCGCAGAAAGTCATTTCCGAACTGTGGAAGAAAGAAACAGATTCCGATCCGAAGGAAGCGGAAGCATACCCGTGGCTGAAGATCTATCAGAAATACGGAAGAGAAGCTCTGAAGGGATATCTCGGTGAGGAGAAGGAACAGGATTACGCACAGGTCAACTGGATCCTGTCCGCATTCAAACGCGGGGATGAGAAGATCTGGATGAAGCGCATGGGAAGAACGGAAGATGCCAGATGGTATGACCAGGTCGACTTCAGCGGGACCGATGTACTGCTGCTGGAATGGACACACAGCGGATCAGAACAGGTCAAAGGCGTGGATATCGCCGTATGTCTGCGCTCCACACCGGAAGAAACCAAGGCATACCGCCTGTTCAGGGCAAGGGACGGAAAAGCGGATTCTGCCTTCGTTACGATGGTACTGGAAATTGAACAGGAAAAACTGGACCGCAGAATGGAAAGCAATGCGGATATTATCATCTCCAAGGAAGGGGAAGTACTGAGGCCGTAAATGAAACAGGATAAGACAAAAACAGGCACTCTTCTGAATGCCTACTGTGATTCCATGGGCGGACAGCTTTCGGATATTGTCAGGGTACTGAAAAAGAAAGAATTCGAAGATGCCTTTGAATCGTTCTATATTCTGCCGAGTGTCTTCAACACAGATCTCGACCGTGGTTTTTCCGTAATCAACTATGATCTGAATGAAGCGCTGGCTTCCAGGGAAGATATCGAAGAACTCAAAAAGATGAATATCCGTCTGCTGATGGACTTTGTCCTGAATCATATTTCCGTCCTGTCACCGCAGTTCCAGGATGTTCTGAAAAAAGGTGATGATTCTGAATACAGGGATTTCTTTATCGACTGGAACCGCTTCTGGGAAGGATGCGGGGAAATGACGGAAAAAGGATATATCCAGCCTGATGAAAAGTATCTCAGCAAGATGTTTTTCCGCAAGCCCGGTCTCCCGATCCTGATGGTGCGCTTCCCCGACGGCAGGGATGTGCCGTACTGGAATACATTCTATCAGGAAATCAACTATCCGGACCTGAACGCATATGAACTGGTACGGGATCTGGGTCTGCAGTATACAGCCGCGTCTGAAATAGCGGATATATTCAACAATTCCGAACGTGATCCGGAAAAGATCAGTTTCGGCAGATGGGACAAATACAAGGACCGGGTACTGGAATATGCGGAACAGAGACGCACATATCTCGGACAGATGGATCTGAATATCAAATCGGATCTTGTATGGGATTATTACCGTGATACACTCTCGAAACTGGCGTCTTACGGGACATCGATCGTCCGTCTGGACGCATTTGCCTACGCACCGAAAGAACCCGGTGAAAAGAACTTCCTGAATGATCCGGGAACATGGGATCTGCTGGAGAAGATCCATGAAATTGCGGAAACGCATCATCTGGCACTGCTGCCGGAGATCCACGCTTCCTATGAAGAAAAGATCTATGAAGTACTGGCGGAAAAGGGGTACATGGTCTATGACTTCTTCCTGCCCGGTCTTGTGATCGATGCTTTTGAAAGAAAGAACGGAACATATATCAAGCAGTGGATGGATGAGATCATCGAAAAGAAAATTCAGACCGTGAACATGCTGGGATGCCACGATGGTATTCCGCTGCTGGATCTGAAAGGCCTTCTGCCTGAGGAAAGCATCCGGAACGTCATCCAGGCAACTGTAAAGCGCGGCGGCTATGTCAAGGATCTGCACGGCGCCAAGAATGTCTATTATCAGGTCAACGCGACATATTACAGCGCCCTCGGTGAGAGTGATCAGCGGATGCTGATGGCAAGGGCACTGCAGCTGTTCATGCCCGGCAAGCCGCAGATCTGGTATCTGGATCTGTTTGCCGGAAAGAATGACTACGAAGGTATGAAGAGGGCAGGTGCAGGCGGACATAAGGAGATCAACCGCACCAACCTGACAGCGGAGCAGATCGAGGAAGCTCTGAAAAAGGATGTTGTCCTGAAACAGCTTGAACTGCTCAGGCTCAGGAATAAATGCAAAGTATTCTCGGAAGATGCTGAAATCTGCTCAGAACTGAACGGACCGGAGATGCGTATTCTCTGGCAAAACGAATTCGGAAAAGCTGAGCTGAACCTTGACTTCGAAAAGGAAACATACAAGATCAGCATCGAAGAAAAGTAAGAACAAAGCATAAATAACAACAAAAAAGCATGGAGTGGGATCCATGCTTTTTAAGCGCAGAATGAGGGATT
>CACZPD010000113.1 GCA_902782955.1 uncultured Erysipelotrichaceae bacterium | reverse complement strand
TGTCTTTTCCAGACTGACATAGCTTCTTGCCTGCAGCGTGTCGATGATCATGGCATATGTGGAAGGTCTTCCGATGCCTTCTTCTTCGAGTGCCTTGATCAGACGTGCTTCTGTGTATCTTGCCGGCGGTTCTGTGAAATGCTGGTTGGCTTTCAGTTCTTCCGGTGTCAGCACTTCGCCTTCCTGCAGATCCGGCAGGATCACATCTTTGCCGGAATCATACGGGGCATAGACTTTCAGATAGCCGTCAAAAGCAAGCGTGCTGCCGGCGGCCGTGAAATCATAGCCGTTCTGCGTCAGCGTAACGGTTACTGCATCGTATTTTGCGGCTGTCATCTGGGAGGCCAGTGCTCTCGCGTAGATCAGTTTATACAGGCGGAACTGTTCGCCGGTCAGATACGGTTTCACCTTCTCCGGTGTATTTTCAATATTGGTCGGGCGGATCGCTTCATGCGCATCCTGGCTGTTGGCGTCGTTCTTTGCCGTATATCCCCCGGCATATGCCTTTCCGTATTCATTGAGGATCTTCTGTCTGGCTGCGGCCATATAGGAAGCAGACAGCCTGGTACTGTCTGTACGCATATAGGTAATCAGACCTTCCTGCCCGTTTCCGATATCGATTCCTTCATACAGTCTCTGGGCAACGGACATCGTCCTTTTGGCAGAAAAGGAAAGCTTTGTGCTTGCCTCCTGCTGCAGCGTACTGGTGATAAACGGCATCGGTGCACGGCGGGAACGTCTGGTCGATTTGACTTCCGAAACCGTAAAGTCCCCGCGGCAGGCATTGTATGCCTCCATCGCTTCTGTCTCGTTGGACAGCTTTGCCTTCTTTCCGTTTATTTTGGCGAGACTGGCCGTAAACGGAATATCATCCTTGATAAACTTCGCATCCAGTGTCCAGTATTCTTCCGGAATGAATGCTTCGATTTCCTTTTCCCTTTCCACAATCAGCTTCAGTGCCACCGACTGAACACGGCCGGCAGATTTGGATTTGATCTTATTGTTCAGAAGCTTTGACAGCTTAAAACCGATGATCCTGTCCAGGATCCTTCTGGTTTCCTGGGAATGGACCAGGTCCATATCGATCTTTCTCGGTGCCTGGAATGCTTCGATAACAGCGTTCTTCGTGATTTCATGGAATGTGACCCTGTCTTCGCTGTCTTCCGGCAGACCGAGCTCCTGCGCCAGATGCCAGGAAATCGCTTCTCCTTCCCGGTCCGGGTCGGTTGCGAGATAGACATGATCTGCCTTCTTTGCCTTGCTCTGAAGATCCTTAACGACATCTTTCTTGTCTTTAGAAATCTCATAGACAGGCGAAAAATCATTTTCGATATCCACGCCGAGACCTTCTTTTCCGCGGATCGCAAGATCACGGATATGGCCTTTGCTGGAAACGACTGTATAGTTTTTTCCTAAATATTTTCCGATCGTTTTTGACTTTGACGGTGACTCAACGATGACGAGATTCTTCATTATGCAACTCCTTAATAATCATGTTTCCGTGAACGTATTTAACATTATATTAAAATAAATAAACTTTCAATAGCGGCAGGAAAACCTTGCCTCTTTCAGCTGACAGAGGTCATACAGTATATATGCGCCTTCACTGATCAGCTTGTCGCAGCCGGAACCGCCGGGTTCCCCGATGCGGTAAGGGACGCACCAGATGTCTTTGGAAAGCGCTATGGCTTCGTTGACGGTGTGCATCGTACCGCTTGCTATTTCAGCCTGTGTTACGATCAGCGCATTTCCAAGCGCTGCCAGCAGACGGTTGCGCCAGGGGAAATGATACTTTTCCACACCGATCCCGTCCGGGTATTCACTGAGAATCAGATGATTCCTGCGCATCTCTTCATACAGCGGTTCATTGCACTTCGGATAATGCGTATCCAGTCCGCTGCCGATCACGCCGATCGTATAGCCGCCGCTTAACGCGGTCCTGTGGGCTTCGGCATCTGCGCCTTTCGCAAGTCCTGACACGATCACATAACGGTCACGCAGTATCTCAGAAACAGTGCGTGTCATTTCGCGTCCGTACTCTGTCAGCTCACGTGATCCAACGATTGTGATCTTTTCCTTCCGCAGAAGCGCTATATTCCCTTCATAAAAAAGTACCCAGGGCGGATAGCGCAGCTTTCGGAAACAGTCCGGATAATTGTGATCCAGGATCGTGATGTACTTCCGTCTGATCCCGGTTTCTTCCGGCTGTTTTCCTTCGCGTATCGCTTTCGCGGTCCTGACCCAGTCGCCTCCGTTCTGAACAGCATAGAGGGCGAGCAGTTCCCTTTCCGTCATAAAAATCATCCTCCGAATATGTTATTCGCAAAGATGATCTTTTATCACAGATCCAGTTTTTCCTGGTGGAAAGCAACCGGTCCGAAGCTCTTTCTGTGGATCGGTGTGATGCCGTACTTTTCGATCGCTTCGAGATGTGCTTTTGTCGGATAGCCTTTGTTGGACGCAAAACCGTACTGCGGGTACAGTTTATCATATTCTTTCATCAGGCGGTCACGCGTGACTTTAGCCAGAATACTTGCGGCCGCGATGGAAATGCTTTTCTGATCTCCTTTTACAAGGGATATTACGGTCTTTCCTTCGATCTCCAGCGGCATGGCATCTGTCAGGATGACTTCCGCTCCGCTTTCCCTTGCCATGGCATCCATTGCCATCTGGTCAGCACGGTAGATATTGTACCGGTCAATATCTTCTTCACTGACTTCCCTGATCTCGAACCAGAGCGCGTCTTCCATGATCATGTCGTACAGCCGTTCCCGCTTCTTCTCGCTGACAGCCTTTGAATCATAGATATCAGGGTTTTCATACCCGGCGGGAAAGATCACCCCTGCCACGGTCAGCGGGCCTGCCAGAGGACCCCTGCCGGCCTCATCCATACCGAGGACCAGTTTTCCTTCCGGCCAGTATGCATGTTCATAGTCATTCGGGCATATCTTCTTCATCAGCACTCTCCAGTGTAAATCTTCCCAGTTTTCCCTTGCGCAGCTCATGGAGAAAATACTCCGCGCTGCGTTTGGTGTCAAGCACGCTGTTCTCTTTCAGGAACCTGTTTTTCTCGGCGATCGCCTTCAGCATACCGTTTGCGTTGACATCCCCGCTTTCAAACCGTTCTTCCAGGACACCCGGATATCTTTTGCGGATCAGGGAAATTGTATCCATCGCCAGCATCTTCCTGTCCAGGATCTCATCATTGATCGAACCGATCGCGGCCAGCAGGGAGCCTGTCTTTTCATCTTCGAATTTCGGCCAGAGGACACCCGGTGTATCCAGGATATCGAGATCCGGATCCACATGGATCCATGTCAGGGACCTGGTTACGCCCGGCCTGTCTTCCGCCTTTACCGTTTTCTTTCCGGAGATCCGGTTGATCAGCGTGCTCTTCCCGACATTCGGAATGCCGGCAGCCATTGCCCTTGTCGCCCGGGGATTGATGCCCCTGCGGCGCATACGGGCGTGCTTTTCCTTCATGAGCTCAGCACTCGCACGTACGATCTTGTTCTTAACATTTTTATCTTTCATCAGATCCAGCGGGATGCACAGGATATCATCATGTGTCAGTCTGCGGATCCATTTTTCGGTTTCATCGGGATCGGCCATATCGGTTTTTGTCAGGATCACCAGACGCGGTTTCTGCGGCGCCATTTCAGCGAGCATCGGATTCTTCGATGCCAGCGGTATTCTTGCATCCCTGAGCTCAATGATCATATCTACTGCTTTCAGGCGTTCTTCCATCTGCCGCCGGGCTTTTTCCATATGTCCCGGATACCATTGTATTACTGCCATATCTCTTCTTCTTTCTATTCTTTCAGAATGCAAAAAAACCGGAAATCACGATTTCTCATGATCACCAGTTTCTGGGACCGAACTGATTCAGGGGATACAGGATCATGATTCCTTTCGAAATGATCCTGTCACGCTTGAACGGACCGTAATACCGCGAATCCGTGGAATGCGGCCGGTTGTCCCCCATACAGAAGTATTCTTCTTCACCCAGAGTTATTTCGTCCATATCATCCGTAAACACGCCGTTATAGGAATCTTTATAAGAGGAATTCAGGAAATCCTCCGCTGTTTTTTCCCCGTTGATATACAGCTTCCCGTTTTTGAAGGAGATCGTTTCCCCCGGAAGGCCGATCGCCCGTTTGACCAGGTATTTATCCGATTCTTCCTCATAGATGATCACGATGTCAAACCGCTTGATGCCGTCCATCCGGTAACCGAGCAGGTTGGAAACGCCGATCGCCCTGTTCTGCAGCGTCGGATACATGGAGCTTCCCTCGACCTGCACGGGACGGATAACGAAATGGATCAGCAGGAGACCGATGATCAGGGAAATGATCACGTCACGCAGAAACGAAAAGACTTCCTTCATCAGGGAAGGCTTGTTTTCTTTCGGTATCTCATCCAGATGGATGACCTCTGTCTCTATATCTTTCTCTTCCATAATTACCATTGCATATTATAACAAAAAAGAGGAATGTACATCCCCTTCTTTGCCAATTTTACTTTTTAAGATCGCGGCGGTCTTCCTTGATACGTGCGTTCTTGGCAGACAGACCTTTGAGGTAGTTCAGCTTAGCGCGGCGTACCTTACCATAACGGACGACCGTGATTTTGTCGATGATCGGTGAATGAACCGGGAAAGTTCTCTGTACACCTACACCGCCGGAGATCTTACGTACTGTAAATGTTTCTCCGATTCCGCCGTTGTTCTTGGCGACAACAACACCCTCATAAGCCTGGATACGGGATTTCTGACCTTCACGAATACGTACATCAACACGTACAGTGTCACCAGGTTTGAAATCAGGAATGTCATCTCTTAACTGATCTTTTGTAATCTTGTCAACTAAACTTAAATTCATGATCCTAATTCTCTCCTTTTCTGTATTGATCATCCGTTCATGGTCTGTTGTTGCGGCCAGCGGAACAGTGATGCGCAGTTGCGCCTGTCTATATTAACATGAACTGAAGGCCCCTGCAACGGTTTATTTCATGAATTTCAGACGGAGATCCATTCTGTTTCCAGACGGCCGTCATTTGGGATAATACGGATCACATGATCAAAGATATCGGGCTTTGTGCACAGCCAGAAATCCTCTTCCGGAAAGACGTTTTTCTGCGCCGGATCAAAGAATTTCTTCCCTTCTGTAAGCCGCAGGTCCAGAGCCTGCCGCGCGATATCCGGGATCGGGTTTCCTTCCAGCAGACTGCGGATATATTCCGCGCAGAGAACATCTTCTTCCGTATCTTTTTTCGCGTTCCATCCCATGCATACAAGGGAAACGATTTCCGGATCACGGGAACGGATATAACGTGCCGCCGCCTTTGCGTTGACCAGTGCCCCGGTGATGCTCTCATCGGCGCCTGATGCGGCGACCACGCCCTGGACGCCCGCGCTTGTCGTATGGATCACGTTCAGCCCGGACAGGTCATGTCTGACGATCTCCGAGGGGGAATTGCCGAAACGGAATCCTTCGATTTTGATGCCGTTCCTTTCCCCGGCAAGGATGCTGTCGGGGATCTCTTCCGCCAGCCGGAATGCTTCCTCAACTTCCCCGGCAAGGATCACTTTGCGGGCATTCTGCCCGTACATATAGCATTCAGCGGAAAATGCCCTGAAAACATCAATAATGACGGTAAGCCCTTCAGCCTGTTCTGCGCCTTCCAGCAGATGGAGTATCTGTATCTTCATGACATGATTATATCACTTCATTTTCAGATTGCCTTACTTGCGAAAAAGCGCAATTCAATATATAGTACTTTAGTAAGGAGCGCAGAGAAGCATGCTGAAGACGGAAATCATTCACCCATACAAATATTTTCATCACACAGTCAGCACGGTTGCCGTATACGGCAACAAACCTGCTGTAGTTTTCCATGGGCACCTGGTGCTGCGCACTTATTATGTCAGAGGTCAGAGAGGCATGGTTGACCAGGCAAGGACATCAGCCTATGTCATGGATGAAGTATTCTATGAGACAAATAAGGTCCTGCGTGAAGAGAATGATGACAACTACGGGACAAGGAGAGTTCTGAAATACGTTCCCTTCCCGCAGCTCGGAGAAAAATACGGTTTTGTATACAATACCGTGGAAGTCACTTCCCCGCGTTTTGACGACAAGCTGACGGTTCTTTCCGATATCGACAAAAACGCCAAAGGTGTCGCCATCGTCATGAAAAAAGACCATGACGGCAATATCTGCTGGCTGGATATCGATGAAGCCCGCCTGATCGCAAACGTCCTGAACGGAAATTAAAAAGGTGTGCCAGGCACACCTTACTGACGCTTCGGCGTCTTTTTTTATGTTCAGATGATCGCGAGTATCATAGGCCTTGTCTCAGCCGGTTCTTCCGTGATCCGCACCGCATTATAAAGCTGTTCCGTGATTTCCGGGAGATTGCTGTCATCATTGACATACAGCGTGCACAGGGAATCCCCTTCCCGGATCATATCCCCCATGCGGACACGCATGATGAGACCGACAGCAGGATCGATAATATCATCTTTTTTGGCTCTGCCGGCGCCGAGTTTCTGGGCTGCGTTTCCGATTTCTTCCGCGTTCATGCCGGAAATATATCCGGAGCGCTTTGCGGGAAGTTCGACCAGTTTCCGTACCCTGCAGAGTTCGTCGATCCTGACCGGATCGATATAGGAAGCGTCCCCGCCCTGCAGCGCGATCATGTTTCTGAACTTTTCCAGCCCGCTGCCGTCACTGATGGCCTTTTTCAGCATCTTTTCCGCCTGTTCCCTGTCTGCGGCGAGACCGCCGAGCAGCAGCATCCGGACAGCCAGCACCATGCATACTTCGTACAG
>CACZPD010000112.1 GCA_902782955.1 uncultured Erysipelotrichaceae bacterium | reverse complement strand
GCGGGCAAACAGCGGCAGACCGCTGGCCAGCGCTTCGATGAACGTCATCCCCTGCGTCTCACTGAGACTTGCGGAGACAAACGCATCACAGCTGCGGTATATATCGGGCACTTCATCTCCCGGCTTGGGGCCGGTCAGGAATACCTTGTCCTCCAGATGTGCTTCCCTGACTTCCTTTTCCAGGACATGCATGTCGGGTCCTCCCCCGACGATCAGCAGCTTCACGGGTATGCCTTCTTCCGAAACCTTCTGCATACCCGCAATGACAAGGTCCAGTGATTTTTCCTGGGCAAGCCTGCCTACATAGACAAGCAGCTTTTCACCTGCCTGCACATTGTAGTTCTTCCGCAGTTCTTCACGTTTGCCGAAATCGGTATGGTCAGGTGAAAAATGATCCAGTTCAAGTCCGGTCGGGATGATCTCTATTTTCGTTTTGACATTGTATCTTTCAAGCAGTTCCTTTGTCTTTTTGCTCGGGGCGATCAGACGGATCACACTGTCCCCGTGGATGCGGGAAAGCTCCTTGACTGCTTTTTTCGCGACATTATCAATGCTTTTCAGATGTGCAAAGTTCACGTAATGGGTATAGTCCTCCCAGGTGGTGTGGTAAGTCGCTACAAGCGGGATACTCAGCTGCCGGGCGCAGATATGTCCGAATATCCCGACGCCGAATTCCGTCTGGATATGGATCACATCCAGATCCAGCTCACGGATATCATTGATATGGTTCAGATGGAACGGGGTGGTCATGATATATCCGTAGAGGAATTTCAGTTCGATTCCCCCGAGATAGAGGACATCATGTTCTTCATTCCATACACTTTCTGATTTTTCCGCATTGGTCGTAATAACAAAAACCTCGTGTCCGGCCTTCACGAGTTCATTGCGCAGAATGTATGTGCTGTTGGCTACACCGTTGATCTGCGGCGGATACGTATCTGTAAATAAACCGATTCTCATTGCATTTCCTTTTCAAATTCCTGCTCATATTCCTGCAGGGCTTTATCTGAATATGTTCTTGCCAGCACTTCGTCGTCAAAAACGACCGCTTTCTGCATCTTGGAGTACGCGTATACGATACTGCCGAATAAAAGCGTCAGGTAGAATGTCATCACGCGCCAGAGGATCATGATCGAGCTGGCATCGACCCTTGAGAAGATCGTCGAGAACATCAGGACGAATGTCGCCTCTGTGCCGCCGCTGGAACCGGGCATCGGCATGAAGGCATTGACCATGGTCACAAATGAACTCAGCGCTACGATATCGAGGAACAGGTCCATTCCGACTTCTACATGGAGCGCTTTGGCGCAGAAGAACGGGATGCTGTAATAAAGCAGAAGACGCAGAAGATCCTCAACAGCGCAGATCAGCACCATCTTCTTATGCGTGCGCAATACGACTACTTCCTTGGAGAAACGCTCCAGCTGCTGGTTGACATTGTCCAGCGTTTTCTGTTTGTCCTTGATCAGATGGAGACGGCATCCGATATCGATGCCCTTTGTGGTGATCCAGGTATACAGCTTCGGGGATTTTACCACTGCCCACAGGAAAACGATAACAGCGGAAGAAACGATAAACCCGAAGATGACGATCAGGAAGAACTGAGAATAATTCGTATAGAAATAGTTGAATTTCAGAAGGATCAGGACCAGTACGAACAGGATCATGGTCGTCTGATATACGATGAAATCCAGCCACAGTACGCCGATGGAACTCGTCACGGGAATCCCCTGCCGGCGGAACGTCAGGACCTGCATAAACTGGCCGCCGCTGGCACTCGGGGTAATATTGTTGAACAGGCCGGCGACATAGGCGTTGACGACACCCTGCGACAACGTGTACTTCGGATATGACTGGCGGCATTCCGTCATCAGCTTGAATCCGAGCATGATCCTTTCCAGAATGATCAGGAGTATGATGATCAGGATCCACCTCAGATCCGCTGTTCTCAGCATAGTAAAGATCTGGTCAGACTGGCCGCGGATAGTCAGCCAGAAAACAAAACCAGTCAGTACAAATATAAGCATGATATTAAACGCTGTATTCGCAAACAGCGCTTTGAGCCTTTTCATCATACCCCTATTATACTCTTTAGAAAAGGGAGAGACAATTATATGGTCTCTCCCCTGTTTTAAGATTTTTATCCCTCAGCGGTAAAGGGATTCGTATACTTCCTTCAGCTGCTGGCCGATCTTGTCGATGCTGCGTTCCGCGGCGACCCGGTAACCGGCTTCCGTCAGGGAAGGAATCCTGCCTTCGATGACATTTTCGATCATTTCCGCAAAGGTTTTGTTGTCCGTTCCCATATAGCAGTTCACGCCGTTCTGCATCCACGGCGAGAACGCGCCGATATCCCGCAGGACGACATTCTGTCTCGAAGCGAGCGCTTCCAGTACGACGATGCCTTCCGTTTCCTCATAGGAAGGAAAGAAGAAGCAGTCCGCGTCCAGATACGCCCCTTCGATCAGCGGTCCTTTCACATATCCGGGAAAGATCACATTGTCCGGATGATTTTCTGTAATGTCCGCGATATCCTTCGGGATGACCATCTTGTTGATATCCCCGAACCAGATGAATTTATACTGCGGGAGAAGTTTGGCAACCTCCACAAAATCCGGCAGTCCTTTTCTCTGAAACAGAAGACCGACGCCGATCACCACTTTTTCCTCGCCGGTCAGGCTGAAATACTTCCTGTAGGCACGGACTTTTTCCTCGTTGTAACCGAAGCGGTCCATGTCGATGCCGTTGGAAATGGCATAGATCGGCAGTGTGATGCCGTAATTCAGCAGGAGCTGACGTGAATACGGCGTAGGCGTGATCAGCGCATCTGCCTTGGAATAAAGACTGACCAGCCGTGATTTGACCAGCGGTGCCAGCATGTTGGAAAAAATAAAACTGTTGCGGAAATCCTCTTCCGTGGAATGCGCGTGATAGACGACTTTCTTCCCGTTCTTCCTGGCATTCCGGATGATCGCTTCGGAGTTTGCACCGTATGTGTTGATGTGCAGAATATCATAATCGGGATCCCAGGGATCCGTGGTATATTCAATGCCCGCAGATGTCAGGGCTCTTTTCTGATGTTCAAATGCCCGGCCGATACCGGAGATCTTGATCAGATCCTCCCCTTCAAAGTACAGTAAGACTCGCATAATAAAAACCTCTTGTCTGTCTATTATAGCAGACATGGATACAGGCGGCGGAAATAAAAAAGGAAACGGTCATCACAGACAATCGTTTCTTTCTTCTTTTACGTTCAGTCCGCAGGCAGGAACTGCAGGGAATACAGTACGGTATTGACAAAGGGCTCATATTCACTGCCCCAGGATTTCCCCGAATTCAGGATCACACAGCCGGTATAATCACCGTCGAGGGCAATAAAATCCCATATGGGACTGCCGTCATAAAAACCCTGATGCGCCGGTATCCCGTTAAATACGATCTCTTTCTGTTCAAGCCCGGTGCCGCAGACACCGAAGAACGCTGTATACTCGATCACGATATTTCCGGCATCCTCATCCTCATCTTCAGGCCAGACCGAAACTGCCAGTGTTTTGTTTTCGGCGTCGTCCGCAGTGATCCGGTATGTCCATCCGGAAGGAAGATCAAAAGAAAACATAAACGGAATATCCGGTGACTCGCTTTTTACCGTTACGTTTTCCACTTTCACCTTTCCTGCCGGAGACTGTTCGGAAGCCTGCGTTTCCTGCACAGGTGTATTTGGTGATGCCGTGCAGCCTGTCATCATCACCGCAGCAAGAACTATCAATATCGTCATCAATCGTTTTTTAAGCATATTTCATACTTCCCTGTTTTCAGTATACATGAAATTGCCCGCCGGAACATGACGGATGCCTGTATATAAGAAAAAGCCTGCGGACAGGCTTTCAGTATATCTGACTATAATTCCGCTGCGGCTGTCGGTACCTTGCCGGAGATCACATTCAGATTGCCGTTTCTGACACGGATCGCATCGATCATTTTCTTTTCCAGCGCTTCATCTTTCAGCTCGATCTCATAATTCACCTGGTACATGGTGCCCAGGTTGACGGTCCTGACGGATTCCAGCGAGACCTTTTTTGTATATTCCGCAAAAATGTCACGGAAGACATCAGTGTATTCCAGGTCTTCCGGAATCGTGATGCGCAGATGCCTGTACAGGGGATCACTTTCCATGACAGGAAGTTTCGCATACAGGAAGTAAACACCGCTGAGGATCACAGCGCATGCCAGCGCGAATGTCACATATCCCATTCCTGTGCACAAACCAAGCCCCATTACAAGGAACAGGACCAGGATATCGCTTGCTTTGCCGGGCAGGGAACGGAAACGGACGAGGGAGAAGCTTCCGGCCACAGCCACACCGACACCGAGATTTCCGTTGACCATCAGGATGATCATCTGCACAACAGCGGGCAGAAGCGCGATCGTGATCAGAAATCCCTTTGTCGTCTTCCCGCACCTGCCGTATACGGATGACACGATCAGACCGCATACCAGCGATGTCAGAAGACAGATCAGGATTGCGGACGTTTCAACGGCTGCCGCGGAGCCGGTCAATATTGAAGTGAACATACTTTTCTACTCTCCTTACTCATAATCCATTGCTTTTCCGAAACAGCGGCCAGGTCTGTTCCGTGACAGATCTCATTTTTGTAGATCGTCCCGTATTTGGAAAAAGAGGAACGATACAATCTCATTGCGGTCAGGATCCGGCACAGCCAGATCGGATACCGGTCAGACACCTTGATCTCCATGACGACCGTACCCGGTGACAGAAGATGCTCGTCCCCTTTTTCATACAGATCCGGGGATTGTGTGCGGTAGCGGATATTCCTGTCAAAGGTGATCCGGACATCCTTTTCATCAACTGCCGCATAGCATGTACGGTCATAAAGGATCAGTGCCTTTGCCTCGGGGTTATACAGATTCAGCAGATACTCGATCTCATCCGCGGTATTGTTCTTCAGATGATGCGGTATGCCGTATTCCAGATAATCCGTCGCTTCTTCCGCGCTCATCGCCAGTCTTCTCTTGTATACGATATCCCCGAATTTCTTTTTCGTTTCGATATATACGGAACTGCCTTCCGCCGGGTCTCCGTAACTTCTCATCCGGAGCTTTATCTTATACATCGGTTTTTCCAGTCCCCTGATCATCAGGTCATTGCCGGGACTGTCATAATAAAGACTGTGTACGGTATAGGAATAATAAAGATCTTTTTTTATATATGCATCGCAGGCTTCCAGAAACATTTCAGCCTGTTTTTCGTTGATCACATATTTGTCTTCCACTCTCTGGAAAAACTCTTCTTTGTTCTCAGACATATGTGCTTTCCTTTCTGTCTGAGGAAAGAATAAAAAAGAAAAATGAGCTCTGCATGAATGAAAAATGAATTCTGTGTGAACAAAAAAAGAGGAAACATTGTTCCCTCCCTAATTCCATATGATCTGTGTATCGAAATACTGTTCGATAAATCCGATCGTATTGATGACATCCTGTTTATCGTATGTATCCCTGTCTGATACGATCCACTTTGTTTCGATATCGTTTTTCCTGTATACAATGCCGATCACAGTGCCGGTAAACGTCTCCAGCGGTTCTTCCGGACCGTATACATACGCATCCTGGAATTCCCCGTCCATTGCGTCAACTCCATCAATATATCCGTAATTGCATGTATATTCCGTATCCGGGTAAAACGGGTGCAGGCTGCCGTAGGGACGGTCGATGATCACCGTTACCTTCCGGCCGAGTGCTTCCTTCTGCATCAGATATTCCATCGGTATGAAACGGATGCCGCCGAGATCCTGCAGGCTGTCCGTCTCTGTGAATCCGAGCTGCCGGTAAAACGGTACAGCGGTTTCCGCGGCGTTGACAGTGATCCTGACAAGGTTTCTTTCTTTGGCGATATCTTTCAGTGTTTCCATGAGAATATGTCCGATCCCCTTCCCCTGTTCCTCTGTTTTTACAAAGAACAGGGCGATATGGAATGTATCCGGACGGAATCCGATGATGCCGCAGAGTGTTTCCCTGAATGCGCCGATATACGTCAGTTCCTGACCATGATCATTCAGAAAAGAAAGAAAGGAATCCCTTCCTTCTTCTGAATAGCCAAGTGAATCCTGTTTCAGGAATACTTCTTCCGCAAGCGCCAGAGCGTCTTTCTTTTCTTCCTGTGTGAGTGTCCGGATTTCCATCAGATACCCAGTTCCCTGTCATACAGCGCAAAAGCGCCCTGTATGATCTTCTCCTCGATTTCCTTTGTATAGAAAACAAATTCCAGCGGGATCTCCTTTGCGAGCGGTTCAGCCGCCTCACGCAGTTTTTCCAGTATTGCAGGATCATTTTCATCACATTCCACCGGCATATAGAACGCCATCATCGATCCGGCTGTTTTCTGTTTCAGCCAGACACGTGACACAGAAGGAATCGCTTCACATGCGTCATAGACCGCGTTTACCATCTTGGTCGGATATACGGCCGGTTCGCTGTAAATAGCGTTGACCGGGGCGCCTGCAGACAGACCTGTCGGTTTTTTCTGTACAGGAGCGGGTGTCGGAGCCTGTTTGATCCGGCCGGTGATCACGCCGAGAAGCGGTTTCGGGATGACGATGTTGTCTGTGGAAGGATTGATAACGATTCCTTCCGCCTTGTTGTTGGGATCCTGCAGCATCTTGTCATAGTCCTGGATGGTCCTGACGATATTGCGTGCTTCCTTGTCCCCGAATGACATTTTGGAACTTTCATCCGTATCGGTGAAAGCCGGGAAGAACGATTTCCCGTCATTTGTCGTGATCAGGAAAAAACGCACCTGGTTTGCCTTGATCTGCAGTTTATCCTTTCCTGCCGGATCCAGATCGATATCGCACGGTGCCAGCAGTCTGGCTTTTTTCAGCTCTTTTGTCAGGTTTTCCTGTTTTTCCGGTGTATTTCCTTCTTTCAGTGCAGCGATCGCTTCCTTCAGGGAAGGATTCGTTACAGGTGAAAGATCCGGTTTATTTTCAACTCTTTTCTTTGTTGGTCCTTTTTTCTTTTTCTTTGACATAGCGTTACCTCAATTCCATACCAGTATACAACATTTCACGGAAAAAACCGTTTCAACGTGCTATGATATTGAACATGAAAAAGATCAGTTTTAATTCACCTGTTATTTTATCTTTCGCGCTGATATCCCTCGGATCCCTGATCGCCGGATATCTGACGCACGGCGCTTCGACCGCCCTGCTGTTCAGTGTATACCGCGGTTCCCTGACGGATCCGCTGTTCTATGTCCGCCTGTTCACCCATGTGCTGGGTCACGCGGATTACGGTCATTATGTGAATAATATGCTGCTGTTCCTCCTTCTCGGACCTATGCTGGAGGAAAAATACGGAAGCCGTACAGTTCTTGAAGTGATCGGGGTCACGGCATTCATTACCGGGCTTGCGCATATTCTCCTGTCCACTTCCTCGCTTCTGGGTGCCAGCGGCGTTGTATTCGCCTTCATACTTCTCGCATCCGTTACCGGGACGGGAAAAGGAATCCCGGTCACTACAATACTGGTTGCCTTCCTCTATATCGGGCAGCAGATCTATGACGGCATCACGCTGACAGACAGCATTTCGCAGCTCACACATATCCTCGGAGGAGCTGTCGGAGCCGTATACGGACTCGCGCTGAAAAAGTGAAGCAGGTTCACCTGCTTTTTTTTAATTTCTTAATGATACTCAGTCCTTCATTTTCCTTTTTCAGGCGTATAATTACTTTATTGCAAAAATAATATACAGGAGTATTGAATATAGATATGAAAACGAAATACAGATTAAACCTTAAGAAAGCACTTGCAGGTTTTATGTTCATAACAATGATTTCCGGATGCGGACTGATCGGGAATGATGACAAGGCGATCAACTGGGATGATGCATCCCTTGAAAGAGCGATGCGTCAGGTGACAGGAGTTGAAAGCGGGCCGATCCGGCAAAGCAATGTAGCCGGATTGGATACACTGGATCTCAGCGGCTACAACATCAAGGATGCGTCTGCGCTGAAATACGTCAAGGATCTTCGTGATCTGACATTGAAAAGCGATGCCATGCGCGATCTTTCCTCCGTTGCGGAGATCCGGCAGCTGGAATCCCTTGACATCAGGAACGGTTCCTTTACGGATCTGAGTCCGCTGACTTCACTGCCGAATCTGAAAGAACTCTATATCAGCGGCAATGAGATCACCGATATCTCACCGCTTGCTGAGATCCCGACGCTGGAAAAGCTGGTATCCCGCAACACGGGTATTGAAGACCTGAAGCCCCTGGAATCCCTTACGGCGATGAGATATCTCGATATCAGCGGCAACCCTGTCACGGATATCCGTTCCGTGACCAAACTGGAAAGTCTGGAAAAACTGCGGATGTCCGGTATCGGCACAAGCAGTTTCGCGGATATATCAAAACTGCAGAACCTTACCCTGCTGGATATCTCAAAGAATCACTGTTCCAGCATAGCCTTCGTGGAATCGCTCCAGGCCCTGAAAACACTGGATGCCGGGGACAATATGATCACAAACGTATCTGCCCTTTCCTCCCTTAAGGAACTGGAGAGCCTGGATCTTTCCAAAAACGGCACCCTGACAGATATCTCCCCTATTAAAGAACTGACTTCCCTGACGAGTCTCGATATCAGCAAGACCTACGTGCGTGATCTTGAACCGCTCAGGAACCTGGTCAATCTGACGGAACTCAACGCCTATATCATCGGCATCTATGATATAAGTCCTCTGGAAAAACTGGTCAGCCTGGAGTATCTGGATCTGTCCCATAACTGGATCTCCGATATCGGCGCCCTGAAGAATATGACGAAACTGAAACATCTCGAAATCCAGGGCAACAGGATCTCTGATTATTCCCCGATCTCCGGTCTTTCGATCGAAGAACTGAAAACCGATCAGAATTCATAAAAAAATCTGCAGTCTTCACCCAGATTTCACATTACGTTCTTATTATTTCAGTTGTCAGGAGGTATTTAGAAATGAGTGAATATCAGGAAAATGAAAAAGACTTACTGTCAGAAGATACGGAACCTCTTCAGATTCCGGTCATGAATAAACCAGCTGAGACGATTTCACCGTCACCGGCAAAACCGGTTGTCAGAAAGAAGCGTAATAATTCGGCAATGACGATACTGATCTGCTGCATCCTCTCACTGCTGTGCGGGTTCAGCGGCGGATTTATTGCCACAAAACTGTTTGGATCATCCGGAACGAGCGTCGTTTACACCACAGCAGACCCGGGCACAAGCACACCGTCCAATATGAGTACTTCTTCCGGTACGATGTCGCTCCAGCAGATAGCCGCAAAAGCATCCCCGAGCGTCGTCGAAATCCTGGTCGAAAGCGAACAGGAAAGCGGATGGGGTCCCTTCGGAGGCTCCTATACCGCGCAGGGAGCCGGCTCCGGTGTCATCACCTCTGCCGACGGCTATATCATCACAAATCATCATGTCGTTGAAAACGCCACAAAGATCACTGTCACATTGTTTGACGGTAAGGAATATGAAGCTGAACTGATCGGTTCTGATAAAAAAGCCGATATCGGCGTTATCAAGATCAACGCGGAAAATCTCGTGCCTGCAACGATCGGCGACTCTTCCAAGATCCAGGTCGGCGATACCGCTGTAGTAATCGGCAATCCGCTCGGCACACTGGGCGGCACAGTAACCAACGGCATCATCTCCGCCGCGAGCCGTGAAGTCGTTATCAACAACGAATCCATGGAAGTCATCCAGACGAACGCAGCCATCAACAACGGCAACTCCGGCGGCGGACTGTTCGACGGAAACGGAAACCTGATCGGCATTGTCAATGCTAAGGATTCCGGTGTGACAAGCAGCGGTTCCACCATCGAAGGTCTGGGATTCGCGATTCCTGTCAATACCGCTATGGATGTGGCAGACCAGCTGATCCAGTACGGCAGTGTAACAAACCGCGCAACCATCGGCGTATACCTGCAGGAAGTCGGTCAGAAAACCGGCAGATATGAAGCAGGTCTCTATATTACCGACATTATCGCCGGATCCGGCGCTGAAGCTGCAGGGCTGCAGTCATATGACCGCATTATCGAAGCTGACGGAACACCGATCAGCAGTTATACAGATCTTTCCAAAGTACTGCGGGACAAAAAAGCCGGCGACATCCTGGATCTGAAAGTCGACCGTGAAGGAGAGACGAAGGAATTCAAGGTCACACTTACCGGAACGATCTCTGAGGAATAATTCTGCAAAACCGGAGCATCCTCCGGTTTTTCTTTGCGCAAAAAAAGGAAGCTTTCGCTTCCTGATCATTCCTGTACTTCTTCTGTGCTCTGTTCCGGGGTCGGTGTCGGTTCCGGCGTCGGTTCCGGCGTCGGTTCCGGCGTAGGCTCCGGGGTCGGCTCCGGGGTCGGCTCCGGCGTAGGCGCAGGTTCCTGTGTCGGTTCCGGGGTCGGCTTGGCCGTTGGTTCCGGCGTTGCCGTTGGTTTCGGTGTTGCCGTTGGTTTCGGGGTGGCAGTCGGCTCCGGCGTTGCCGTCGGTTTCGGAGTCGGGGTCGGTGTTTCTTCCGGCTGTTCTTCTTCCTTGTCTTCAGGATTCAGCGCTTCTTCCGTAAACGGCTTGTCTGTCAGCGGGTCCGTCATATATACATTTGTTGTCGGACCGAGAATATTCGGGATAGCCGCCAGCGGTTTCGGTCTGTCATCTTCCGTTACATACGCATGTGTGCGGATATAATCAAACAATGTATTGACAGCTGTTTTTGTCAGATGAATGCCGTCACCTTCCATAAATCCCGGCATTGGGTTTCCGTTGACGTCCGCGAGCACTTCGGCGGAGTTCAGATATTTCCATCCGTTTGCCTCACACATTTCTTCGATCGCGGCATTGTATGCCATGATCTGGACATTGTGTGCCTTGGATTTCCCTTCCGTTACCGGAGGAATCGAGTTTACGATAATATCCACAGTAGGATACGCTTCCTGCAGCCTTGTCAGCTGCAGCTGATACCGCTGGATGAAGCCTGACGCGTCAGTGCTTGTCCCGCTCAGGTTGTTCGTACCAAATGTGATGATGATTCTTTCGGGCTGGATAATACTGACGGATTCCGTCATCGTAAATGTCCCGGTCGAGAATTTCATGCATTTCAGAGTCGATATCGCATCGATTCCCATTCCGACAACAGCGATCGTGTTTTCCTGTGAAGTATATGTCCTCCCCTCGCTGTCGGTAAAGATCATGAACCGTACGGTATTCGAATCGCCCAGGAACAGGGTCGTATCCAGATAATCCTGGCCGGCATCTTTCGTTTCACTCAGACGCGTCGTTTCCTGTTCGGGTATATCATTTTTATATTCCTGAGAAATGGATTCCGCAGGTTTGTGCTGTTCGGCTATTTTTTCTTTCTGTTTTTTTGCCGCGACCATGTTGCCGGCCTGTATTGCTGTCAGAACAACAGAAAAAGCCAGCACCGCCAGCATGATCAGGATCCACATTCTCTGGAATCCGGTATATTTCTTTGTGAACAGATTTCTGATTTTCATATCAGATATCATACACCCAAAAGTTTTGTTTTGGAATACCGTTCTCAGTTCCCTTCATGCCCGGACTGACTTTTATGTTCGTACTGGTCAAAACGCTCTATGGCATGCACAAGGTTTCCTTTTGTGAGCATATCGATTATCCGTACCATCGTTTCGGGTGATTCCTTCATTCCGGATTTTACCCATCCGAGGATCATCCCGCTTACAGCATACCGGTAAAACGCGATGATATAATTTACAGACTCAGCGCTGATGGTATAGGCTTCCGAAAACTCCCTGACCACATTATTTACAACAGAGTTCACATGGACGGACAGGAAATCCTCGAGGATATACTGATTGCCTGTACTTTGTGTCCGCATTACAAAATCCTTGTTTTCAGCAAAATAATGGAATATCCTCAGCAGACCCTCCTGCCATGTGGTATATGTATTCTTCCCTGCCACAGCAGCCTTGCTTTCCGTCTGGTAGATCCACTTCATCAGATCGTAGATATCATTGAAATAATAGTAAAAAGTCTGCCTGTTGATGCCGCAGGCATTTGTCAGGTCGCTGATTGTGATCTTTTCGATTGATTTCTTGCCCAAAAGTTCTTTAAATGACGTCGCAAGCCTCTGTCTCGTATCTTTCGCCATAAAAAACCTTTCTATTATTTCTGGTTATATTATACTTCACAAATCGGAAAAGTATGATAAGATAATTGAGCAAACGCAGAAATACCCAAGCGGTTGAAGGGGCGGGCTTGGAAAGCTCGTAGATCGGTAAAACGGTGCCGGGGTTCAAATCCCCGTTTCTGCGCCATATTAGAAAAGCCGCATAAATATGCGGTTTTTTTATTGCCCGGAGAAATCATGGAACATTTCACAAACGGTGATCATATATACTGCGTTCAATTTTCACAGTATTAATGCTGTACCGCGGTTTGATATGATATAGTCAAAGAGTTATGAAAAACGATCACATTTACAGAAGAACACTTCATATTGCCCTGCCGATCATGATCCAGAACGGCGTGACCAATTTCGTGAACATGTTGGACAACATCATGGTCGGACAGATCGGAACCGCCCAGATGTCAGGGGTCGCGATCGTCAATCAGCTGATGTTTGTTTTCAACCTGTGCATATTCGGCGGTCTGGCGGGGATTGGCATTTTCACGGCGCAGTATTTCGGAAAAGGAAATCATGACGGCGTAAAAAGTACATTCCGGCTTATGTTTATCACCGCGGTGATACTGACCGGGATCGGCGCAGCTGTTTTCCTGCTGCACGGAGATCCCCTGATCAGCCTGTATCTGCATGGTGAAGGAAGCGCCGCTGCGGCTGCGGACACGCTGATCTATGCAAAGCGATATCTGTGGATCATGCTGGCAGGAATCCTGCCTTTCGCCCTGACCCAGGTCTATTCTTCCGTACTCCGTTCCTGCAATGAGACTGTGATCCCGATGCGGGCAAGCCTGCTGGCTGTTACAGTCAACCTCATAGGCAACTATGTTCTCATTTACGGAAAATTCGGATTCCCTGCCCTCGGTGTCCAGGGTGCCGCTGCGGCCACTGTTCTTTCCCGTTTTGTGGAACTTGGCTTTATTGCTGTCCATGCCCATCGGAAAGATGACCGCTTCCCGTATATGCACGGGGTGTATTCCTCCCTTGCGGTTCCGGCGGAACTGGTCCGCAGCTGTGCTGTCAAAGGAGCCCCGCTTCTGGTCAATGAATTCCTGTGGTCCAGCGCCATGGCTACGCTGACCCAGATCTACTCGAGGATCGGCCTCGATGTCATCGCAGCATTGAATATCGCGCAGACCATGAACAACCTCTTCAATATATCCTTTATTGCCCTCGGCAGCGCCACCGGCATCATTATCGGCCAGGAACTCGGGGCCGGTCATTTTGATACGGTGAAACGGGATGCCAACCGAATCACATTGTTCACAATGGGGTTCTGTATCGTTCTCGGCATCATATCCTTCGCGTTGTCCGGGTACTTCCCCCTGCTGTACAAGACAACGGATTCCATCCGTCAGACCGCGTCAGGCCTGATCAGGATCGTTGCCGTATGCATGCCGGTCTATGCTTATACAAACGCATCATACTTTATCCTTCGCTCCGGCGGGAAAACGATCATTACATTCCTGTTTGATTCCTGTTTCTGCTGGTGTGTGTCCATACCCGTTGCATGGCTTCTTGTCGCCAATACTTCTCTTTCCATCCTTCTCGTATATCTCATCGTGCAGAGTACGGAGCTGATCAAATGCGCGGTCGGATTCATCCTTGTGGAAAAGGAATACTGGATCAACGACCTGACAGGTCTCGGAGAAACTGCCTGATATATAAAAAAGGAAACACCTGTTCAACGTCATTAAGTTAAGAAGAAGTCTACAGACGAACAAAAGGAACTGTCTGTAGACTTTTCTTTCACAAAGTGACGACATGCATG
>CACZPD010000111.1 GCA_902782955.1 uncultured Erysipelotrichaceae bacterium | reverse complement strand
GTAACGATACCGGATACGAATCCGAGATAGAAGAACAGGTTTGTGACCAGTGGTACGATCAGGACTGACGGCAGGAACATATATGGATTCAATACGTTCGGGACACCGAATACGACCGGTTCACCGATATTGAAGATAGCAGCCGGCATTGCGACTTTGCCGATTTCTTTAAGCTGTTTAGATTTGCAGAATAACAGCATGACCAGACATACAGCGACTGTGGACTGACCGACAACTGTCATCAGGGACATGCCGATCGGGTTTGTTGTTTCACCCGCAAGTCTTGCGGCATCGATGGATAAGAAGATCGGCATGAAGATGCCTGCACAAACGTTGAATCCGTGAATTCCGAACCACCACAGGAACTGAATGAATACCTGGATGAAGAGATAACCCGGCAGGGAGCCGCCGATATTGGTAAGCGGTGTCTGCAGATATGTATAGATCAGCTGATGAACGCTTCCGAAAGAAGTATTGCCGAAGATCATTGCGATGATCATGAATACAAGCGCCATAAGGAAGCCCGGGATCAGGGAAGCAAACGATCTTCCTACAAACGGCGGTACACCGTCCGGCATCTTAATGACCCATCCCTTTTTCTGGAACAGGACGAATACTTTCGCTGTGATGATCGCAACGATCATAGCTACGAAGAGACCCTTGCAGCCAAGCCAGCCAAAGCTGTATGCGAGATCACCGGCTCCGAAGAGAACGCCTTCGCCATCCAGCGCATACGGTGTAACGATCAGGAAATTGATCAGTGAGAGCACACCGGCGGATAATCCGTCTTCCTGCTCATGTGTCGCGTAAGCATAACCGATCGAGAAAGCCGCATAAATCGCGAACAGACCCATCGTAACATTATAGGGAACCAGAAGATAATTGCTCAGTCCGCTGGAAGCCAGATAATCCGTCCATGCTGTGATCGGGAAGTTCGCGATCAGATAGAACATGGAACTGATGATCGTTACCGGCAGGATCGCCATAAAACCTTTGGAGATCGCCTGCAGTGATTTGTTGTTGTTGACCCATGTTGCGAACGGCAGCAGGATCTTTTCCACTAATTCATTCAACTTATCCATCATACATTTTTGTAAATATTCCGTTAATGCATGTGCTTATGGAATATTTTCCTCCTCGTCCATAATATAATACCGCAAAACCTTTGTGTCAACACAAAAATGAAAAATATTCCGATTTTTTTATTTTATCGGAATATTTTCTTTCTTTTGAATCTCTGCGCTGATATACGCGAGCAGTATTTCGTTGAATACCGAGTATACCGGTACATTTTCCAGCACCGAACCATGAGGCGCTGACAGACTCGGCAGAACCACACACTTATCTGCGTATTCCTCCTGCGCTGCCGCAGCCCGGTTTGTGATCAGGATCACTTTACAACCGCAGTTTTCCTTTAATTCCACCACACTCTTCACGATCGTGGATCTGGCGGAAACGCTGTATAAGAGGAGGACATCCTCTTTTTCGGCGCACAGATCAACCGTATGGACAGCAGTCGGGGAATCCAGAACCGCCGCCTGAATACCGTACATCAGCAGGGAATAATAGAGCTGTACAGCACTGACAGCGGAATTGACTTCCCCTGCAAGATAAAGCTTTCCTGCCTTTACGATCATGTCTGCTATTTCCCGGATATTCTCTTCCTGAATGGTATGGTGCAGCAGACGGATCGTATCAGCGTACATTTCTTCGATCGCTGTGATACGGTTTTCGTTTTCAGTGCTGTCTTCCTTGGTTTTGCTGTTGACATAATTGATCAATGCGAAACGGAATTCGGAGTATCCGCTGTATCCAACCTTCTGGCAAAAGCGCATGATCGTTGTTTTTGCTATGCCGATTTTATCAGACAGTTCCTGAATCGAATGGGTCTGCACCACGCTCAGATCCTCACAGATCTTCTCACAGGCTTTCAGTTCATTTTTTGTCAGCGTACTTTTTTTCAGCTGAATATTTTCCATAAAGTTCATATCATGATCCTCGTTTCGGAATTTATTCCACTCTCATTATATACGACTTTATACTTTTTTACTGTATATCCTGCTGTCTCCGCCGCGCCGGTCTTTCATGAATCCACATAATTCATAACCGTATTTTTCATATAATCCTTCTTCATCGGTGGAAATATAGATCTGTTCAAATCCATCTTCTGCCGCCAATGATTCCGCGTATGTCAGCAGCTTTCCGATATAACGATGTCCCCGGTATTGCGGAAACGTATATACAAACCCGATCCACGGTTTCAGATCCGTGTCCGGAATATCATCCTTCTCTGCATATGTACAAAAAGAGACGAGTGCGCTGCCTTCCGTTAAAAGCAGCACCTCCGTCTTTTCACCGCAGAGA
Organism: uncultured Erysipelotrichaceae bacterium; assembly: GCA_902782955.1. The sequence continues at coordinate 6,909 of CACZPD010000111.1, read as the reverse complement.
TCTTTCAGCCTGTGATTCCGGAGATATTCATATAAATGCTTCCCTGCTCTCCAGTCACATTTTCCTATCTCATCCAGCCAGAGTTTCTGATCATCACTTTTAAAATATTTTTCAATTTTCATACTTGTTCTATTGTTGTTATCTATTTCAAAGATAGCAGGATGTTTTTCACTTCCTCAATGCCAAGATCCAGCAGTTCAGCTATTTCTTCATCTGTTTTATTCTTCTGATGCAAAGAAAGGATCAGTTCCCGATTTCTTTGTGCATGTCCTTCTTCCCGGCCTTTTTTCATGCCCTCTTCCCGGCCTTCTCTTCTCTCATAATGAAGTTTTGATCTCATATCCATAAACTCTGCCCTCCATACAGGATCCATCTTTGCTTTCCGCACTTCCTCTTCCAGCTGACGGATATAACTGTCTTCACTCTCTTTTCCGTTGACATACTCCGCAAACGCCTTCAGCTGCGGATACTTCTCCCTGTTCTTTCCTTCACAATTGAGAAAGATGACTGTCGTTTCATCTCCTAATTCTTTCCCCGTCTCTTCGCATACATTCCTGTATGTATACATCATCATGTTATCATCAAAAGGATCCTTCGGGCAGATGAATATCACGTACTGTTTCCTCAGTTCCCAGTAATCCTGCCCTTTGAGCAGATCATCCATATCCATGACCGACTGATAATACCTCGTCCTCTTCGCCAGATCCTCTTTCTTTCCCACCTGCATCTCCACAGAGAACATATGTTCATCATCTTCCGTGAACACATCCACCCGGATCCCGTGCTTCCCGTAATACTCTTCCATGCTTTTCTGCGGGATAATGCATTTCAGATCTGTAAAGTCGATCTCCGGCAGGATCCTTTCCAGCAGCGGTCTCAGGTTCTTCATGTCCTGCATTACTTTCCCGAATATAAAGTCATCCTGTATCGTCAGTTCATCAAATGTTTTTTCTTTCATGTCTTTCCCTCCTGCCTGCTTTATTCGCTGACAGTAAGAAAGATCAAAAAAAGAGAATGATCTTTCATTCCCTTCCTGCCGGTCTCGGAATAGCCCCGGTGACCTTATGCGGCTCATACAGCTCTTCCAGATACGTGATATCTTCTTTGTCCAGTTCAAGATCTATGGCTTTTGCTGCCGCTTCAAAGTGATTCTTTTTTGTGGCCCCGACGATTGGTGCCGCAACCCCTCTGGCATACTGCCATGCCAGGGCTGCTTCGCTCATGGAGACATGATGCTTATCCGCTACATCCTTCACCCGTTCCACAATACGGATATCGTTTTCCGCCGCATGATCATATCTGCGCTTCAGGACCTTGTCCGTTTCACTTCTCTTTGATCCGGAATCCCATCCGGTATGTGCGAGATGTCCGCCCGCCAGCGGACTGTATGACAGGCGGGATACCCCGTATTGTTCACAGATGGGAATGAGTTCCCTCTCGTCTTCCCTGTATAACAGATTGTAATGATTCTGCATGCTTGAGAACATGGTCCACCTATGTTTCTCCGCACATATCTGCATATTGTGGAACTGATACCCATACATAGCAGAAGCGCCGATTGCCCTGACTTTTCCGGTTTTTACCAGACTGTCCAGCGTTTCCAGCGTTTCCTCGACCGGGGTATCATAGTCAAACCTGTGGATCTGGTACAGGTCTACATAATCTGTACCCAGTCTTTCCAGCGTTCCATCAATTTCCTTTAGGATAGCTTTCCGTGACAGTTTTCCTTCGTTGTAATATACCTTCGAAGCGATTATGATCTTTTCCCTTGGTATGCCCAGATCCTTTATTGCTTTGCCGATATACTCTTCACTTGTCCCAAAGCTGTATTGATTGGCTGTATCGATAAAATTCACACCCAGGTCATACGCATAGGCGATCATTTCCTTTGTCTGTTCCGGATCCAGTGTCCATAAGTAAAAATCTTCCGATGCCTTGCCGAAAGACATTCCGCCTATACACAGCCTGGATATTCTGATACCGGTATTCCCGATTTCTGTATACTTCATCATCAGACTCCTTTGTTTATTTTCTCCTGGAGGAAACAAAACCGCCGATCGTATTTCTGGCTGTCACTGAAAATTTGATCAGAGCCGGCATGGAACAAATGTACCTTATCTTGTCTTTAAAAGAACAGGACGCCCATTCTTCTTTACTGTATCTGATCCTGCGCCTGTATGCATTTACCGTTTTCATTGCCTCGGCTCTGCTTTCTTCCGAACCGTACTCCAGTATCCATGCGTATATGCCGAAACACACTGTAATATATCGATTTTTGAGATCTTTGGTGAACTGAGGATAGAACTCCTCAAGATACTTCAGACTCAGCCAGTATGTTTCAAGCATATCCAGACGCTGTCTGTAAAACTTAACAGTTGCGCTTCCCGGATGAACCCGCCAATGATAGAGTACATTATCAATATGCGCAATCTTATTGCATTTTCCGAAAACATGACACGAAAACAGTACATCCTGTGCCAGCCGGCCATATATAAAAAGCTCATCCTCAATTAACTCTCTGCGATATAGTTTATTCCAGACCTGATGATTTACCGGCTCAAGACAGTTGCTGAAATGATACAACGCTTCTTCTCTCGTTATGTTCACAGGTGGACACATGCCTTCAGAGGTATTATTGGCCTTTTCGGGTATTTCCCTGAATTTCCGATATGCGCACTCAGAAACATCAGCGCCGGTTTCGCAGATTGCCTGATATAGATATTCAATATATTCAGGCTCCAGAATATCATCACTGTCAATGTGTGCGATAAACGTACCGGTTGAAGCAGCCATTCCGACATTCCTGGCATCGGAAAGACCTCCGTTCTCCTTGTGGATCACCCTGATACGGGAATCCTTTTCTGCCCATGCATCACACATTTCCGGGCATCTGTCCGGAGAACCGTCATCCACCAGAATGATTTCAAGATTTTCATATGTCTGGGTGACAACAGATTCAATACATTCATCCAGATATTTTTCGACTTTATAAACCGGTATGAGTACGCTGATCAGATCCATAATTAACTCCCCGCATTATTTTATCACGTGGAAAGAAGCTAATCCGAAGACAAAAATGTAAATGTTTTCATAAATGATGCAAAATATTTTCAGAAATATGTAAATAATTGTTCCGTTATGTTGTTTTAATAATTAAGGAATGATAAAATACACCCATCACGATAGAGGCGCGGGAACGACGATATCAGGCAGAGCCGGCAGGCGTCTGATGCCCGGTAAAAGCAATTCCGCCGAACTGCCTGTCAGGGCACTGACAGACGGTGGGCTGACGGAGAATATCCGTCAGACTGTCTGCGAAAGCAGGAGTGCTGTCAGATGGTAGGAAATGATCATGCCGGCAGCGCTCTGCCGGCATTTTTATTGGAGGTATTTATGAAGGCAATCGGAGGCGTATCCATTCAGACACTGGCAGAAACATACGGAACACCGCTGTGTGTATATGATGAGGAAGTCCTGCGGCAGAAACTTTCTGCGTACGCATCATCCTTCCGCTCAGATGCACTGGAAACCGGCGTACTGTACGCATCCAAAGCCTTCAGCTGTAAAGCGATCGTATCTCTCGCAAAAGAATACGAACTGGGACTGGATGTCGTGTCGCAGGGCGAAATGTATACCGCCCTGGCTGCCGGCTTTGATCCGGCAAATATCTATTTCCACGGCAACAACAAGACCCCGGCCGAACTGGATTATGCCATCGCGCACAATATCGGGACGATCGTTGTGGACAACCTGGCGGAAGCGGAACTGCTGGCTGATAAAATGAGCGGACAATACAAAACAGTCCGTACCCTGCTCAGGATCAACCCCGGTGTGGAAGCACATACACATCATTACATCGCGACTGCCTATGTGGATTCCAAATTCGGTATTTCCCTCCTGCATGAAGACGAGATCATCGAAACGATCCGCACCCTGCAGAAAAGGAAAAACATCATATTCGACGGCATCCATGCCCATATCGGTTCCCAAATCTTCGATACAGACGCATTCGGCGAAGAGATCCGCAAGATGTTCGCATTCGCGGACAGGCTGAACACCGTTTACGGCATACCTGTACAGACGGTCAACCTCGGCGGCGGCTTCGCGGCAGCGTATCTGCAAGAGGATCACCCGACACCGGTTCCCGAGATGTGCCGGTATATCATCTCCCGGTGCGAGGAAGAAAACAAAAAACTGAAAGAGCCTGTGCGGAAGGTCCTGATCGAACCCGGCCGCAGCATCGTAGCTGAAGCCGGATTCAATATCTACACCGCAGGCTATATCAAGAAAACACCCGGCAAAACATACGCCTTCGCCGACGGCGGGATGAACGACAATATCCGTCCTGCCCTCTACCAGGCAAAATACGATGCATTCATTGCCGGTAAGGAAGAACAGGAAAAAACGACAGAATATACGATCGCCGGCAAATGCTGCGAATCCGGGGACATCCTGATCGACAGCATTAAACTCCCGGAAATACAGACCGGCGACCTGCTGGTCCTGAAATCCACCGGTGCCTACGGTTACTCGATGGCAAGTCATTACAACAAGATCCCGCTTCCCGCTGTAGTATTTGCGGCAGAAGGAAAGTCGAGGATCGTCATACAGCGTGAAACATTCGAACATCTGATCTCACTGGAGATATAGGAGGAAATATGATCAAAGGTTCAATCGTCGCTTTAGTCACACCGTTCCATGAAGACGGAAGCGTTAATTTCGAAGCACTCGGAGAATTGCTGGACTGGCATCTCTCCAACTCCACCGACGGCATACTGGTGCTCGGTACGACCGGTGAAAGTACGACCATGACACACGAGGAAGATGACGCAGTCGTGGAATATACCCTGAAAAAGGTCAATCACAAGGTCCCTGTCATTGCCGGATCCGGATCGAACGACACCGCAACGATGCTGATGAAAAGCAAGAAGTACGCGGACCTCGGTGCCGATGCCCTGCTGGTCATCACGCCGTATTACAACAAGGCAAACGAAGAAGGCATGATCCGCCACTTCACAACAGTAGCCGACCAGGTCAGCGCCCCCTGCATTCTCTACAATGTACCGGGCAGGACCGGATGTTCCCTGAGCGTCAGCGCTGTTGAGCGTCTGTCCAAGCATCCGAATATCATCGGCATCAAGGAAGCCAGCGGCAACATTTCCTACGCGGTAAGCATCTCCCGTTTCCTGAGCGATGACTTTGTCATGTACTCCGGCAACGACGATATGATCGTTCCGATCCTCTCCCTCGGCGGATCGGGCGTCATCAGCGTATTTGCAAACACCAACCCGAAGGAATGTCATGACCTGACAGCCAACTGGTTCGCGGGCAACCATCAGGCAGCCCTCGAGATTCAGCAGAAATACCTGGATTACATCCATGCCCTGTTCTGTGAAGTCAACCCGATCCCGGTCAAGGAAGCGCTGAGAGCCATGGGCTTCAACGTCGGCGGATACCGGCTGCCTCTCTATGACATGGCAGAAAAGAACAAGGAACACCTGTACGCGGAAATGAAGAAGGTCGGTCTGTTATGAAGATCCTGATCGTCGGAAAAGGAAAGATGGGCTCCCTGCTCAAAACAGCAGCGGAAAGCGCCGGATATACCGTAACCGGAATGGCGGATGCCTTTGACCTCGATGCCGTAAACAATGCGGAACCGGCAGATATGGTGATCGACTTCAGCCACCGCGACAACCTGGACTGGGTCATTGAATATGTCAGGAAAAACAACAGCGCCCTGGTATACGGGACGACCGGGTTATCCCCGGAACAGAAGGAACAGCTGAACCGGTTAGCAGAGACAAATCCTGTATTCTTCAGCGCCAATTATTCCTACGGCGTAGCTGTGCTCTCCGCCCTGATCAAAACAGCCGCACCGCTGTTAAAGGATACATTTGATATCGAGCTGACGGAAACACACCACAACCAGAAACAGGATGCTCCGAGCGGCACAGCGAAAGCACTGCTGGAACTGCTCGATCCGGCCAATGAATTCAAAAAAGTATACGGACGTGAAGGCATGACCGGCGCGCGCGGAAAAGAGATCGGCGTCCACGCCCTGCGCGGAGGCACCGAAGCCGGCACCCACAGCATCTATTTCTTCGGAGAAAACGAAAGCATTACGATCACCCATCACGCGGACAACCGCATGATCTTCGTCAACGGCGCGATCCGTGCCGCTGCATTCCTGGAAGGAAAGGAAGCAGGCATGTATACCATGAACGACCTGCTGGGAGGGCTATAAATGAAAACAAGGATCGGTATCCTCGGATACGGCAACCTCGGCCGCGGCATTGAATGTGCCATCAGGGAAACAAACGACATGGAGCTCGTCGCTGTATTTACACGGCGCAATCCGCAGACTGTTTCGATTCTCACGGAAGACGTACCTGTCCTGCCGGTCAGCCAGATCCTCGAATGGACAGATAAGATCGACGTGCTGATGCTGTGCGGCGGCAGCGCCAAGGACCTGCCGGTGCAGACACCGGAATACGCGAAGTACTTCAATGTCATCGACAGTTTTGATACGCACGCCAACGTATCGCAGCACTTCGCCAATGTCGACGCAGCCGCGAAGGAAGGAAACAAGACAGCGATCATCTCCGTCGGCTGGGATCCGGGTATGTTCTCCCTGATCCGTGCCTATTCCAACGCCATCCTTCCCAATGGAAGCGACTATACATTCTGGGGCAAAGGCCTCAGCCAGGGCCATTCCGACGCCATCCGCCGGATCCCCGGCGTCGCTGATGCCAGACAGTATACGATTCCCGTACCTTCCGCCCTTGAATCCGTCAGAAACGGGGAACACCCGGTCCTGACCACAAGGCAGAAGCATACCCGTGAAGCCTTTGTCGTTCTGGAAGAAAACGCAGACCCCAAAGTGATCGAAACGGAAATCAAACTGATGCC
>CACZPD010000110.1 GCA_902782955.1 uncultured Erysipelotrichaceae bacterium | reverse complement strand
TCATTCAGTTCAGTCATAAAAGCCTGAACACGGGGTTTGATGGTTCCGAAAAAATGATCTCCGAGTTCCTGCCCCTTTGGGGGTTTAGCGCCGAATAATGTCCTTCCGGCAAAGATCAGGTCACTGCGTTGCTCAAATAAATCCTTATCGATCAGAAAATATTCCTGCTCAGGCCCGACGGTCGGTGTGACGCGGGTGGCGTCCATGCGTCCGAAAAGACGCAGAATCCTGACAGCCTGTTTGTTCAGGGCTTCCATGGAACGCAGCAACGGTGTCTTTTTGTCCAGTGCTTCTCCACCGTAAGAACAATAAGCGGTTGGGATGCAAAGAACATGATCCTTGATAAACGCATAGGATGTAGGATCCCATGCGGTATATCCCCTGGCTTCAAATGTGGAGCGAAGTCCTCCGCTCGGAAAGGAGGAAGCATCGGTTTCCCCGCGGACCAGTTCACTTCCGCTGAATTCGGAGATCACTTGTCCACCGGGAATCGGGGAAATGAATGCATCATGTTTTTCCGCCGTAACGGAGTTCAAAGGCTGAAACCAATGGGTATAATGGGTGACACCATGTTCCAGCGCCCAGTCTTTCATCGCGTTTGCCACAACGCTGGCAACATGAGTGTCCAGCCGGCGACCGTCATCGATGGTTTTGCGGAGCGCCTGATAGGTCTCTTTGGGAAGCCGCTGGCGCATGATGGAATCATTAAAGACATTAACACCGAAGATTTCTTCCAGATAAGCCATATTCCAGTCATCCTCCGAACGAATAATATATAGCATAGGAAAAAGAATCGGATGTGTCAAGAAAAAGCGTTTATTCTTCAGGAAGGAGCAGGAGGATGAATGGAATGCTTTCCGCGTGCCGCCGTCTGAAAAACGCAAAGAGAATCAGGACTGCTGGAAAAGATAAACTCCATTCCTGCCGTCATATTCCTCAACCATCACGGAAACAAGTTCAGAATGGCTGGTAGGGATGTTTTTACCGACAAAATCAGGCCGGATCGGTAATTCACGGTGCCCTCTGTCGATCAGTACAGCCAGCTGGATGGTTTTCGGACGCCCGGTATGAAAGACAGCTTCAATCGCAGCACGCGCTGTCCGACCCGTATAAATGACATCATCGACAAGCACCACGTTTTTGCCCGTAATATCGCAGGGGAAAAGCGTTTCTCCTGTCGATGGCAGTTCATTGATTTCGGAGAGATCATCACGGTACAACGATATATCAATGCTGCCTACGGGGATGTTTCGTCCTGTGAAGCGAAGCAGGTTATCGTGTAAAATGACAGCCAGCGGCATCCCGCGCCGCTGGATACCAAGAAGAACAAGGCCTTCAGACCCTGCGTTTTTTTCGATGATTTCATGAGTAATACGGGCCAGGCTTCGGAGCATTGCCGGTTCATCCATGATTTCAGATTTCAGTTTCATTTTGTGAAAAAAGACGGGGAACTTATGGTTCCCCGTTTGATCCTTTCAGAAAGTTCGGGATTATTTCCTGGAGGAGCGGTTGAAAAGAAGGTTGACGATAACGCCGAGGATTAATGCGCAGGCCACTTCTGTAATTGTAACGGAACCGATATTCATGGTCATTCCGCCGATACCGGCGATCAGAATAACGGAGGCGGTAAAAAGGTTCCTGTTGTCATTCAGATCCACAGGCTGCAGCATTTTCAGGCCGGATACTGCGATAAATCCGTAGAGGGTAATGCATACACCGCCCATAACGCATGTAGGGATTGTGCTCAGGAAGGTGACGAACGGGCCGCAGAAGCTTGCAATGATCGCAAGAACAGCAGTGGCGAAAATGGTCACAATGGAAGCGTTTCCCGTTATTGCGACGCAACCGACAGACTCACCGTATGTAGTATTGGGGCAGCCGCCGAAAAAAGCGCCGAACATGGATCCGATACCGTCACCGAGAAGCGTGCGGTGGAGGCCGGGCTCTTCAAGAAGGTCTTTTTCGATGATCGTAGACAGGTTTTTATGGTCCGCGATATGCTCTGCAAACACCACAAATGCAACAGGAACGTATGCGACAGCTATAGTGGCGATGTATTTGGCGTCAATATCCTTCAAACCCTTGAAGGCCGTTACGAAAGTAAACTCAGGAATCCATTTCATCGTGCTGAACGCATTGAAATCAAGGATCTGCAGGGCGGCATTTCCGGTGGAATGCCCGATCAGCGTAAACACAAGGGCAACGATATAGCCGGCCAGGATGCCAAGGATAAAAGGAATCAGTTTGAGCATTTTTTTTCCTTTGACCGAGAAAAAGATAACGGTGAAAAGCGTTACCAGGGCACAGATCAGATTGACCCACAGAGCGCCGGACATCGTGTAGCCGGTCTGGGGAGAACTGAATCCGAAGGAATTGCCGATTGCATTTCCGGCAAGGGAAAGGCCGATAATCGCGACTGTCGGTCCGATGACGACCGGGGGCATCAGCCTGGAGATCCATTTAACCCCTGATACCTTGACGATAATCGCGATCACAACGTATACAAGACCGGCAAAAAAAGCACCGATGATGATTCCGGCATAGCCGGCAGCAGTAGATACTGCGCCTGCAAAAGCAGCAAACATGGAGCTGAGAAACGCAAAACTGGATCCAAGAAAAACCGGACTCTTGAATTTTGTAAAAAGGAGATAAACAATCGTCCCGACACCTGCTCCGAACAGGGCGGCGCTCTGGCTCATGCCATTACCGACAATGCTCGGGACGGCAATGGTTGCCGCCAGGATGGCAAGCAGCTGCTGCAGGGCAAATATGATAATCTGCCCGAATTTCGGTTTGTCTTCCACTTTGTAGACAAGGTTCATGGTGAAGGTTCCTCCTTTTTCTTTTTCGGGAGCCTGACAATACAAAAAGCCTGCCGGTGAAGAATCTGGCAAGCTACGATCGGGATGATCAGGTCGCATCTTGTCGGCATCTCGTACCGTCTTAAAGACCCACCTGATGCAATATATCATGGAAGAAAATATCAGGCAAGGGAAGAATCGTTAAGAATTTAATACAATATCGTTGCGTTTGAAGGATTGGTTGTCAAACCGAAAAAGTTCTTGACAAAGTATATTCTATACGATATTATAACAAAGCCGCTTGCGAAGACACGATCTTTGTCATGCGAGGGAGCATAGCTCAGCTGGGAGAGCATTTGCCTTACAAGCAAAGGGTCACAGGTTCGAGCCCTGTTGTTCCCACCAACCCATGGCCCGGTAGCTCAGTTGGTTAGAGCGCCAGCCTGTCACGCTGGAGGTCGAGGGTTCGAGCCCCTTCCGGGTCGCCATATATGCCTTGGTAGCTCAGT
>CACZPD010000109.1 GCA_902782955.1 uncultured Erysipelotrichaceae bacterium | reverse complement strand
GTCGTCGGAAAACGGGATGACGGATATCATGAACTGCGCATGATCATGGTGCCGGTGGATTTTTATGACACCCTGGAAATGCAGTTCGCGGAAGAGACGGAAATGCGGCTGAACCGCAGTTATCTGCCCGTTAATGAAAAGAATACAGTCATCAAGGCGATCCGGATCATGCAGGAAATGTATCAGCTGGATACCGGTTTCTCGTGTACGCTGTTCAAGCACATACCCACAAGGGCAGGTCTGGCGGGCGGCAGCGCAGACGCGGCTGCGGCCATCCGGATGATCGACCGGATGTGCGGACTGCATCTGAGCGATGAAGAGAAGATCAAGATCGCGAAACAGGTAGGCGCTGATGTCCCGTTCTGTCTGTTCAACCGGCCGGCATATGTGGAAGGGATCGGGGAAAAACTGACGCCGTTCCCGTGCAATGTCGACCCGGAGATCCTCCTTGTCAAACCGCGCCTGGGTGTTTCCACCAAGGAGGCGTTTGATATCGTGGACCGGCATAATGAAGTGCATCCTGACTGTCTGGCGATGCGGAAAGCGATGATCGAGGGAGATTATGAAGGCATGATCGCAAATCTGGGCAATTCGCTGGAAGCAGCTTCCCTCCTGCTGGTGGAGGATATCCGCAGGATCAAGCAGGAGCTGCAGGAAAAAGGTTTTGACGGCGTGCTCATGTCAGGCAGCGGATCTACTGTTTTCGGTGTCACAAAGAACCGGAAACTAGCCGAGCAGGCAATGGCAGAAATGCGTAAAAAAGGCTATTTTGTCAGAAAAACAAGGATTCTAAGATAATGAAATCGCTTTCAGCTCCAAGTGACGTCACACAGGTTGCGAAAGCATGAAAAATACGATAAATTATAAAGCGGAAAAGAAAACGAGGGCACAGAATGGTAAAAGAAACGATCGTATTCGCTCTGACTTCAAGCACAGATCTCGCTGCGTCCATCAGTGAAAAGCTGGGACTCAGACTCGGTGAGATCAAAGTAGAGCACTTCGCCGACGGCGAAATCCTGGTTGAACCTCAGCAGTCTATTCGCGGAAGAGACGTGTACATTGTACAGTCTACATGCAATCCGGTAACAGAACGGCTGATGGAAGTTCTTGTCTGCATCGACGCATGCCGCAGGGCAAGCGCAGGCGAGATCAACATTATCATGCCTTACTTCGGCTATGCCAGACAGGACCGCAAGGCAAAGCCGAGACAGCCGATCACATCCAAACTGGTCGCGAACCTTCTGGAAACAGCAGGCGCGAACAGAATCGTCACATTTGATCTGCACGCTTCACAGATCCAGGGATTCTTTAATATCCCGATCGATGATCTGACAGCAGTGCCGATGCTCGGACAGTATTTTGCGAAAAAGAATATCGTCAATGACAACCTGGTCGTTGTTTCCCCGGATCACGGCGGCGTAACAAGGGCAAGAAGGCTGGCGGATATCCTCGATGCACCGATCGCGATCATCGATAAGAGAAGACCGAAGCCGAACATGGTCGAGGCACAGAATGTCATCGGTGATGTCAAGGGAAAGACCTGCATCGTAGTGGATGATATCTGCGATACGGCAGGATCTCTCGTTGCCGGCTGCAACATCCTGAAGAAGCATGGTGCAGGCGATATCTATACAGCGATCACACACGGCGTATTCTCCAGAAACGCGCTGGAACTGATCGAACAGTCACCGATCAAGGAAATGGTCATCTCAGATACGATCCCGTTAACAGAGGAACAGAAGGCGAAGACAACGAAGATCACGCAGCTGTCCGTTGCGGATATGCTGGCACAGGCGATCGACGCGATCGAAAACCACACACCGCTGTCACGTGTTTATCTGATGTACAGCTATTCCGATTGTTAATAACATATTTGGAACAACAGCCCGGAAGAGATCCGGGCTTCTCTATTATTCAGCAGAGGTGAGGAATGAAATACGGACCGGAGGAATTTACAGACAGGACAGGGGAGAAGATCATCCTGCGCTCACCGGAGATCACGGATGCGGAGGTGCTGATCCGGTATATGGAAAAAACAGCGGAGGAAAGTCCGTACCTGCTGAGGGAACCGGGTGAGTTTCATATGACGGTTGAGGAAGAAGAACGGTTCCTGCAAAGTCAGATCAATGATCCGGGAGGAATGATGCTGTCGGCATTTACGGAAGACGGCAGGCATATCGGAAACGGGGTCATCATGCCGGAAGGTACAGGCATGCGGACCCGGCACCGCTGCGGAATGGCCATTGCCCTTTACAGGGAATTCCAGGGCAGGGGCATCGGACGCATCATTATGGAGTCTTTGATCCGTGAAGCGAAAAAGCTCGGTTATGAACAGGCGGAGCTGGAAGTCGTTTCGACAAATGAAAAAGCCGTCGGCTTATATACATCCATGGGATTTGTGAAACACGGCGTACACCCGCATAATATGAAATATCCGGACGGGACGTATGCGGACTGCGACTACATGGTGAAAAAACTGTAAACAGGAGGAAATATGAGAAAGAATTTCGGTAAAAAGACAATCATTACACCGCTTCCGGTCGTTATGATCGGAACATATGATGAGAACGGTGTTCCCAACTGCATGAATGCCGCATGGGCAGGACAGGTTGACGCGCATCAGATCATCATCAGCCTTTCCAAACATAAAACAACGGATAACCTGGAAAGAAACGGGGAATTTACCGTGTCCTTCGCAACAGCTGACACCGTTGTGGAATCTGACTATTTCGGTATTGAATCCGGCAGAAACACGGACAAGATCAAGAAAGCGGGCTTCCATGCCGTAAAAGCAGAATGCGTTGACGCGCCTTTATTTGAAGAATATCCGCTGACGCTGGAATGCAAAGTCGCGGAACTGCAGAAAGACAAGGAAGGCTACCTGCTGATCGGCGAAACCGTAAACATGAGCGCGGATGAGAAGATCCTCACAGACGGAACAGTCGATCTCGGCAAGCTCCGCCCGATCATGTTTGATTCAGCCATGAACAAATACCGTGTTATCGGGGAGATCGTAGGCGATGCCTTCAAAGACGG
>CACZPD010000108.1 GCA_902782955.1 uncultured Erysipelotrichaceae bacterium | reverse complement strand
TGTGATCAACATCGCCCTGGATCCTTTATTCATGTTTGTCTTGTTTCCGAAGGGAATGGAGATCGTCGGTGCCGGTGCGGCAACCTGTGTTTCCAATATCATTTCGTGTATCTATTTCATTATCATGATCCGCAGTATCAGGGAAGCTTCCGTGATCCGCATGTATTCACCGCTTCTTATTCCGCAGGCGGATCATCTGAAGAAGGTTTTCAGCATCGGGATCGTATCCTCCGTTGCCGGCTTCCTGTTTGACCTGGATTATATGATCATCCAGAGGCTGATGTCGGGATACGGGGATATACCCGTCGCTGCGATCGGCATCGTTCTGAAAGCGGAACGTCTGCCGCTGAATATCGGTGTCGGTATCTGCCAGGGTATGGTGCCGATCATTGCCTACAACTATTCCGCCGGGAATTACAAAAGGATGAATGCGACGATCAGGTATTCCCGGAATCTGGGCATTGCCTGTGCCCTGGTCAGTATCCTGATGTATGAGCTGTTCGCGCCTTATATCATGCGCTTCTTTATCAATGAGGCGCAGACGGTAGCCCTCGGAACAAACTTCCTTAGGGCAAGGGCACTGGCTACGATACTGATGTTCCTCAGCTTCTTCCACGTGCATCTGTTCAACAGTTTCGGCAAGGGCCGGGAAGCGTTCTTCCTGGGTGTCATGCGCTGGGTGGCGTTCAACATACCGATGCTGTTCCTCCTGCATCATTTCTTCGGGATGTACGGTATCGTATGGTCACAGCTGGCGGCGGATATCCTGACTGTTTCACTGTCTGTTGTCGTTTACCGCAGATATATGACGAAAAATCATCTGTATGCATAAGTCATCCGGTATTCTGTGATAAAATGCCGGGTATGGAACTTTATAAGGGATCACCAAAAGACATGACCGGAAGAGAGGAACGGGAGATCCGTGCCTATGCGTTTCTGGACGGGCTCGGCATCGATTATGACCGGACGGATCATCCGGATATGCCGGCTTCGAGCATGGAGGTCTGCGCCGAGGTGGACAGTATACTCGGTGTCCGCATCTGCAAGAACCTTTTCCTGTGCAACCGGCAGAAAACGGATTTTTACCTGCTGGTCATGCCGGGAGACAAACCTTTCAAAACAAGGGAATTATCGAAACAGGTCAACTCCAGCAGGCTTTCCTTCGCGGATGAAGAATACATGGTCCGTTTCCTGGATGTATATCCGGGAAGCGCCACGATCCTTGGACTGATCAATGATAAGGAGCACAGGGTCAGGCTCGTGATCGATGAGGATGTCTTCAAAGAGGAGATGTTCGGATGTCATCCCTGCGTCAATACAAGCTCGATCCGTTTCCGCACAAAGGAACTGACGGAAAAGATCCTGCCGGCCCTGGGTATCACGCCGGTCATTGTCAGGCTGAACGGAGAATAAAAGATTCCTGTTTATTGGGTGCAGCTTTAGGGATGAATAACCCTGATAAATTCGGCGCAGTCGTGAAAGCGGCTGCGCCTTTTCCTTTTTTTTGCTCCAAGGCGGTTTCAATATTCATGATTCTCATCATGCAGTAGAGATGTTCCCGGCTCCTGTAAGAAGAACAAGGCAACAACTTTTTAATGTTAGAGACTCAGGCTTGATCTGAGTACTGCTTCGAAGTTTAGGAACAATTCTTTCTCCGGAAGCAAAAACACATTCTCACCTGTTTACATTTCTTAAAAAAGTTGTATAAAGTAAACAGAAGGAGGCGAAATCATGTTTAGCAAAAATTTGAAGTTTTACCGGCTTCGTAAACATATGAGCAAGAAGGAACTTGCTGAAAGAGCTAATGTGACTTCTATGGCAATCACGAATTATGAAAAGGGTGACAGAAAACCGAACATGGAAATTCTTCGGTCGCTGGCTTCTGCCTTGGAAGTTCGCGTTTCTGATTTCCTGGCTGTTCGAAATGAGAATATTGTTTTTATGCATGGTGAGTTTCGGAAGAATTCCTCTCTTTCAAATACTCAGCAGGAATATATACGCGAGTGTGTTGAGGAATATTTCAGCCGGTTCATGACCGCTGTAGAAGTACTCGGCGGCGATGTGCTTCCTGATGCTCCGGTTTGCCATATGATCCCGCTTTCGCAAGATCCGGAAATAAACGCCTGTGCACTTAGAAAACATCTCGGTTTTGCTCAGGATGGTCCAATAGAGAATCTGATTGGCAAACTGGAAAATAAAGGTATTCTCATATATGAATGCAGCATTGAAAATGATCAGTTTTCAGGAATGAATGGTTTTGTAAACAGTCGGCCGTTCATTGTTCTGAATCCTCAAATGTCTCCTGAACGGAATCGTTCGACGATTGTTCATGAGCTTGCACATCTGATGTTCGTATGGCCGGAAAGTATGGATGACAAGGAAATCGAGAAAATGGCGACTGCTATTGGGGGGGCATTCCTGTTTCCGGAATCCGATGCTAAACGCGAACTTGGAATCCGCAGATCTGCAATTACCAGAGATATGGTTCTTGTAGCTGTTGAATATGGCATCTCTATGATGCTGTTGACGAAAAGAGCGGAGTTAAACCATATTATTACTGCTTCGGCAGCAAAAGATTTCTATATCAAAGCCTCGAAAGCAGGTTGGAGGACTAACGAACCGTCACGAATTGAAAAGGAAAAACCTGTGCTGTTTGAGCAGCTGGTTTATCGCGCTGTGAATGAAAAAGAAATTAGTGTTCAGCGGGGTGCAGAATTACTTAAAATTCCTTATAATAATGTCCTTTCCATGCTTTGCTATAACGAGGTGTAGCATATGCAGTTTATCAGCAGTGATACAAATTTTTGGATAGATTTTGTAACAATCAAAAAAACGGAAGTACCTTTTCGGTTACCCTATACATACATTATGAGCCACGATGCTGTTGACGAAGAATTGCTTTTTCCTCCAGGTCTTGGGCAGGAGTTGATTTCGTATGGACTTGTTCCTGTTGAAATAAGCATCGAAGAATTCTTCCTCGCTGAGCAATATGGGTATACCTATAAGAAGCTTACGATCCATGATCGCGTTGCATTGGCGATTGCAAAAAACAGACAGATTACACTTCTGACAGGAGACAGGGCTCTTAGAAAAGCTGCACAATGTGAAGGGGTGCATTTCATAGGGACGCTGGGTATATTGGATCAATTGTGGAATCAGCAGCGGATAACCGTTGACGAGTTAAAAATCTGCCTCCAAAGACTTCTGGATAATAATGGCGGAGCGGTGCGTTTACCGGAATCAGAAATCCTTTCACGGCTTGAACAACTAAGGGAAGCAGAAGGAAAGGAGTAGTAAATCGGCTGCACAAGAGAAATTCTGCTCTTGCGCGGCCGTTTTCTGTTATCTCCCCGAAGAACATCAGTTCAAATTTGCTTCATTTTCGAAAGTCCTGATTTGGACTATCTTTATACCGCTTCATTTCCTTTGAGAGCGTGGAACTGTTACGGATAAGCTGAAGACTGTTATGATGAGAGTATAAGGGAAAGGAATCATCGGTTATGCGGACGAATGCGGTTTTACAGGATACGGTATCGGAACGGGAGCGCAGAAATCAGGCGCTTGCCTTTGAACTTGCGGCGGAAAGCATCGTACTGCTGGAAAATGACGGGGTACTGCCTTTACAGCCATGTACAGCAGCGCTGTTCGGTGCGGGTGCGGCATATACCATCCAGGGAGGCAGCGGCAGCGGTGAGGTCAATGTCCGGCACGCTGTCAATGTACTGGAAGGACTGGAGAATGCCGGTTTCACGATAACGACCAAAGACTGGATCACGAAATATGACAGATTGTGGAAAGAAGGAAAAGAAGCGTATATCCGGGCGTTCCGGAAAAAGCTCCTTCGTTTCAATGTAGATCTGACGACTGAACTGATGACTGCCGAATACCGGTATCCTTCCGGTGACCCGATCACAGAAGACGAGATCCATAACAGTGAGACCGATACCTGTATCTATGTCGTTTCCCGGCAGTCCGGGGAAGGATATGACCGGAAAGATGAGGCGGGAAGTTTCCGCCTGACGGATACGGAAATTGAAAACATCCGGATCTGCGCAGATGCATATGCCAGGTTCATCCTGGTGCTGAATGCCGGCGCAGTGCTGGATCTATCCCCGCTGGCGGAGATCTCCGGCATAAATGCGCTCGTTTACATGAACCAGCTCGGGATGGAAGGTGGCAATGCACTGGCAGCGGTATTGACCGGAAGCCGTGTTCCCTCCGGGAAACTGGCTGTCACCTGGGCGCACAGCTATTCGGATTATCCGTTTACGGATACATTCGGTCACTGGGAACATACCCGTTATAAAGAAGGCATTTATGTAGGATACCGGTGGTTTGACAGTTTCCTGAAAAAACCGCTCTATCCGTTTGGTTACGGTCTTGGTTATACGCAGTTCAAATTGGAAACAACAGATGTTTCGGCAGAAAAAGATATGGTCAGGGTGTCAGTGAATGTGACAAACACCGGTGAAACATATAAAGGAAAAGAAGTTGTCCAGGTCTATGTCAGCTGTCCGCAGGACGGTGAGGCAAAGGAATACCAGCGTCTTGCGGCTTTTGCGAAAACAAAAGAACTGGCACCGGGAGAGTCGGAGGAGCTGGTTCTCTGTTTCCCGCTGTCCCGACTGTCCTCTTACAGCGAAGAAAAAGCGGAGACTTACCTGGAGGCAGGTGCGTATATCGTACGCATCGGGAAATCCTCAAAAGAGACGATTCCGGCAGCGAAACTGATATTGTCAAAACGTATCGTGCTGAGCCGTCACCGGAATCTCTGCGTTCCGGAAACGCCGGTCTCTGAGCTTCATGAAAACAAGGTCACACCCGAAAACATACCGGATACCATACCGGTCATTTCAGTCGATCCGGATATTGAAACGATGATCTATACCTATGCACTGCGCAAGGACAGGATCTCTGCCCGCACGGAACAGGTACTTTACAGCCTGTCTGTGCAGGAAATGCTGGGATTCTGTGCCGGTACAGGACTGTTCGGGGAAAACAGGGGTTTCTGTGTGCCCGGTGCGGTGGGACATACGACTGCGGCGTTCCTGGACCGGGGCATTCCCAACCGGGAGCTCTGTGACGGACCTGCGGGTCTGCGGATCCAGCGCCGTTCCACGATAAACAAAAAAGACCGGATCAAAGCAGTTGACCAGGCGATCTCTTTATATGAATTCCTGCCGGAACGTCTGACCGGGATGATTCTGGGCGATCCGGAAAAGGAAACGGTGCTGTATCAGTTCGTGACAGGTTTTCCTGTGGCTGCGGCAGTTGCGCAGAGCTGGAATACTGCACTTGCCGAAGAGATGGGCAGGGCGCTCAGTGAGGAAATGAAGGAATACGGGGTCACATGGTGGCTGGCACCGGCACTGAATATCGTGCGGAACCCGCTCTGCGGACGTAATTTTGAGTATTACAGTGAAGACCCGCTGCTGTCCGGAAAGTTCGCAGCAGCCGTGACAAGAGGCGTGCAGGAGAAATCCGGATGTTTTGTGACGATCAAGCATTTTGCGGCAAACAACCAGGAGGGAAACCGAATGTACAACTCTTCGGATGTGGATGAGAAAACACTCCGGGAGATCTATCTGAGAGGTTTTGAGATCGCTGTACGGGAAGCGGCTCCGAAAGCGGTCATGTCTGCCTACAACAAGATCAATGATGTATACTGCGCGAATAACAGGGAATTATGCACGGATATCCTGAGAGGTGAATGGGGATTTGAGGGCATCGTGATGACGGACTGGCTTTCCACCGCGAAAGACAGGGCGGATGAGGCGGAATGTCTGAATGCCGGCGTCGATCTCATCATGCCGGGCGGGATCAGCGTCGTGAATGCCCTGCGGAAAGCATACCGGAAAGGACAGCTCCGCAAGGAAACGGTCTGCCGGTGCTGCGCCAGGGTGCTGGAACAGATCCTCACGGAATAACAAAAAAAGAAAACTTCCGACGGGAAAGGTATCGGAAGCGTTCTTCAGAAATTGAAGACTGCCGGAAAATTTCCAGACATATCTGGCGTCAGAGGGGGACTCTAGTGCCAACGAAAAATAGGACAATCTTCGCTATTACAAATATACTGTATACCTGTCATAAAAATAGTACAGGTCCGAAAATAGAAAAACGTTCTCAGATGGAACGTTTTTTAAAATTCGTTCCACCGTGTATACAGAGATCTAATGTTCTGCTGAGAAATACGGCAATATGCTATAATATACAGGCTTATGGCAGAGAAATATTCACCGATGATGCAGCATTATCTGAGCATTAAAGAACAATACCCCGATGTTCTTCTTTTTTATCGTGTCGGGGATTTTTATGAGATGTTCATGCAGGATGCGGAACTGGCCAGCAGGGAACTGGATCTTGTCCTGACGGGCAAGAGCGCAGGGCTGAAAGATCGGGTTCCGATGTGCGGCGTGCCGCACCACGCTGCCTCCGGGTATATCCAGAAACTGGTCCAGAGAGGCTACAAAGTAGCCATCGTGGAACAGGTACAGGATCCGAAGGAAGCCAAAGGCTTGGTGGAAAGGGATGTCATCCGCATCGTGACGCCGGGTACGGTCATGGACGAGATCTCGGATGAGAAGAGCAGTGTCTATATCGCCTCCATTACGGATTACGGGTACGGCTATGCCCTGGCCGCTGCGGAAATGAGCACCGGTGAAAACTATATCGAAGACCTGCCGCACAGGGACCAGCTGCTGGTACAGACGATCCTCAAGGACAATATCCGGGAAGTCGTTGTAAAGAAAGGCTTCCGGGAAAAGATC
>CACZPD010000107.1 GCA_902782955.1 uncultured Erysipelotrichaceae bacterium | reverse complement strand
GCAAAAGGCGAGAGTGTTGCCGATACAATCCGTGTCATCAGTATTTTTGCCGACATCGCTGCGATGCGGCATCCGAAAGAGGGTGCTCCGCTTGTTGCTTCTCATAATTCCACGATTCCTGTGATCAACGCCGGTGACGGCGGGCACCAGCATCCGACGCAGACGCTTACGGATCTGCATACGATCCGCTCACTGAAAGGTTCGATCGGAAATATGACGATCGGTCTTTGCGGCGACCTGAAATTCGGACGCACCGTACATTCGCTGATCACAGCGCTGATCCGTTACCCCAATGTGAAATTCATATTGATTTCACCGGAAGAGCTGCGGCTGCCTTCTTACATCAAAGATGATGTTCTGATCAGAAACAACATTGAATTTGAGGAAGTGATCCGTCTGGAAGAAGCACTTCCGCATCTGGATCTGCTCTATATGACACGTGTTCAGCGGGAGCGTTTCTTTAATGAGGAAGATTACATCCGCATGAAGGATTTTTATATTCTGGACCGTGAAAAAATGAAACTGGCACCGGAAGACATGTATGTCCTGCATCCGCTTCCGCGTGTCAATGAAATCGCTGTCGACGTCGATAAGGATCCGCGCGCGGCATATTTCAAACAGGTGGAATACGGCATGTATATCCGCGAGGCACTGATTCTGACACTGCTTGAAATGGAGGTACCGGCATGCTGAATGTAGGCGCAATCGAAAACGGATTTGTAATGGATCATATCCAGGCCGGCAAGGCCATGACTATCTACCATGATCTGCATCTGGAGGATCTGGACTGCACGGTCGCGATGATCATGAACGCGCGCAGCAACAAAATGGGGCGTAAGGATATTCTGAAAGTGGAGTGTCCGATTGACATGCTTAATGTTGATATTGTCGGATTTATTGATCATAATATTACGATCAATGTGATTGAAAACGGAGAAATCGTCGAAAAGAAGGAACTGACGCTTCCTAAAAAAATCGTGAACGTAATCAAGTGCCATAATCCGCGCTGCATCACGTCAATTGAGCAGGGGCTGGATCAGGTTTTTTTCCTGGCAGATCCGGAGAAAGAAATATATAGGTGTCAGTATTGTGAAGAAAAATACAGCGGCAAACGCAAACGCTATCCATGGTCGAGGTAAAATATGGATCATATTGTTTCAAAGTTATTGATATACGGCAGCATGCCGGAAGACAGTATTCTGATGCAGGTGGCCGATATCTGCACAAAGACAAGAGACGGATCACAGAGCAGGGATGAACTGATTACCAGATGTTTCCGCCAGGTGAAACGGATTCTGGTTGTTGCGACGGATTATGGGTTTGATGAGAATCTCTGGAACAATTATCTGACATTTCTCCTGATGACGGATGAAAATCCGTTCACACTCACCTGTGAGAAAGTCGGAGCGACGGCCGGCGGTTCAGTGAATCATTTTGCCAAAAATGATTTTGCCGCATTTCGGGAACTGTTTCACTATGATTTTTCCTGGCTGGAAGAAATACTCGGAATCGACTGTTTCTCACGTCTCCAGAATTATCATGCGATTGGTAAGCCGGAGTTGATGTATAACAAGAACGTCAGTGAAAAAGTGCAGGCCCTGAGCCGTGTACTTACGGATGCACCGGATGCGGATTCATTTTTTGATGCCATTACCGGATTCTATAAAGACTTCGGTGTCGGCATGTTTGGCCTGAACAAGGCGTTTCGCCTGATTGAGCAGGATGATGTGTTCACCGGCTTCCATGCAATTAACAATATGGATACGGTGATGCTGGACGATCTGATCGGGTATGAGATTCAGAAAGAAAAACTGCTGGAGAACACCCGCGCGTTTGTAGAAGGCCGCAAGGCCAACAACTGCCTGCTCTTCGGTGATTCGGGAACGGGTAAATCCACCTGTATCAAGGCAATCGTCAATCAGTTCTACCCGCAGGGACTGCGGATGATTGAGATCTACAAACACCAGTTCCATGATCTCTCCAATGTGATCGCGCAGATCAAAAACCGGAATTACAAGTTCATCATCTATATGGATGATCTTTCCTTTGAGGAATTCGAAATCGAGTATAAATTTCTGAAAGCTGTCATCGAGGGCGGCGTTGAGACAAAACCGGAAAATGTGCTGATCTATGCGACATCAAACCGCAGGCATCTGATCAAAGAAACCTGGGCGGACCGCGATGATGTGGAGATGAGCGCAGGAATCCACCGCTCCGATACGATGGAAGAGAAACTATCGCTGGTTCACCGCTTTGGTGTCACCATCAGCTTCTCAAAACCGCGGCAGAAAGAATACTTCGAAATTGTTATCGGCCTTGCGCGCAGAGCGGGTATTTCAGAGGAAGTGATGCCGGATGAGGCACTGAAAGCCGGTGCAAATAAATGGGAACTGAGCCATGGCGGTATCTCGGGACGGACGGCACACCAGTACGTGACGTATCTGCTGGGACAGTTATGAGCCGGGGGTTGATATGCATCTGAAATCCCAGAAATAAGAGGATGCGGATGCAAGATTTGACCAGATCCGGATAGGACGAACGACCGGAAGGAAGAAAAGTGCATCCGCAACTGCCAGGAAGCAAGGAATGCGGATGCACAATCAGATGAATTCCTGAAAGATCGAGCGTTCAGAGGCAAAAAATGTGCATCTGCATCTGTCAGAAAGATAAGATGCGGATGCAGGATCAAATGAAATCGAGTATATACAGGCAATTCATGGATGAAACATCGGAGACGTCCCCGACTAATCCCCT
>CACZPD010000106.1 GCA_902782955.1 uncultured Erysipelotrichaceae bacterium | reverse complement strand
GGAGATATACCACATATGCGTAAACGGCGATTCCGTAACACGGGCAAAATAGGACTGTCCGGCAGCGATCTGCCACCAGTTGTTGAAACAGCCCAGTACACTGAGTGTTTCCGGTTTTTCATTCAGCCAGATGATATCCGGCATATAGCGCAGCGCAAAGATCGTCAGTCCCACCGTGATCACCACCGGCAGATACAGGCGCACTGCCCGTTTCTTCCAGTATTCCTTTACGGAGAACTCGTGTTTCCTTGCGGCGGAAAGCACGAACAGATACCCGTGCATAACGAAAAATACACATACCGCAAGATATCCGCCCGGCAGCTGTTCCGGTGCTGCGTGGAAATTCACAACTGCGATCGTGCATATGATTCTCAAAAGATCCAGGCCGTAGTAAATTCCTCTTCTTCTTTTCATATACCGGGATATTATATGCCATCTTGGGACAAAAAAACAGACCGGTGACCTGTCATATTTTAAGATACGGTTTTCTTTCGATTTCTTTGCATATGATGATCTCGCGGTCCAGATGTGATCCTTCGATACAGGTCTGCAGTGTTATAAAGCGGTCCGGGTATTCCAGATCTTTCCCTGTATCGTAATACAGACACTCTTTAAACCTTGACCTGTAATTTTCATACTGATGTTCCGTGAAATTAGGAGTGTTATACATCAGGTCTTCCGGGATGTACTCACCTTCCAGCAGATGACAGTTGTATACATAGATGATCTCGTAGTAAACGATCTCATCTTCCAGTGCCATGGCAAGATACTTGTTGTCTTCATAATTCTCCTTTACAAGGAGTTCTGCCAGAGGGGTAAACATGACTGTTCTGTCAGGTGTCCGCTCCGGATAGACATAGTGGCCGTATATGGTGCAGTTCTGGTCTTTCGTATAATCACAGGTATACTCCATGCATATGGAGCCCCAGGAACGGTACTCTCCCGTTTCCCAGGCATGATTGAGATAATAATCATTATCTCTTCCCTGAAATACCGGCTGATGCACTAATCCGCTCTGAAAGCAGAGAATTCCCTGCAGATGTTCATCCACAGCCTTATCATCCGCGAATTCCTTCTTCAGTTCCAGCTGCCGGTCATCTTCGAATTCCCATTCTTCCTTTGGTACAGGTGTTGGCTCAGGTGTCGGTTCCGGCGTTGCCTCAACTGCCGGTTCGGATAACGGTTCGGAAATCGGTTCAGGTTCCGGCTGTCTGAGGAAGAGGAAAAGTCCTGCTCCGGCAGCGAGAACTGCAAATGCCAGAATCCATTTAACGCTTTTTTTCAGTTTTCTTTTTTTCATAATATGTCAGTTTCCCGATTCCACCGGGTTCATCTGCCACTGTTCATAGACTTCAAGTCCGATACGCTCCCGGATCCAGTATGTCGTAAAGTGGTTGTAAAAATAACCATCCATGTCGGTGATCTCGCCGTCTTTTATATAGTAATATCCCTCCGGGCTCTTTTCCGTTTCATGTATGAAGGAATAGGAGATCTCGTACACGGAACCGTCTTTTGCCGCAAAGGTGTAATGTTCCTGATCTCCCTCAGGGTTAAAGCCATTCCGGTTCAGCAGTTCAAACAGGGACGCAAAAGACACCCCGTAACTGAACCTGTCGGCAGTCAGATCCGGATAGAGTGTAAAAGTACCGTCCGGCATCAGTACTCCGAGCCGGTGGGGACTTTCCGAAAGCGTCTGTTCAATTTCCTCCGGGGAGAATTCATACATACACGGATACCGCTGATCCACACAGCACATCAGCAGGTTCTTTTCCCCTTCCGCAAGATCCGGTTCTGCCTGCATCACAATTCCGTGCCAGTCACCCTGCGAAGCTTCATAATCCCCGGTACGGCGGTATGGATGCTCAAATGTAAATCTATAGTTCAAGCTGATCCCGTCCGGTTTCTGACTCCGCAGGCTGTTCAGTTCCGCGCTGAGAGCCTGCATTCCTGCCCTGGTGGTATAGGAGCCTGTCAACGTACTGCTCAGCATTTTTTCATCTTCCTCTGTTTCCAGCGTGATCAGGTCATGTTCCGTTTCTTCGTAAAACATCTTCAGATGCACGCCGTTGTAGTCATCCCACAGGGAATTGGTCGTCGCTTCCATGCCCCAGTAATAGTTATCCAGCACATGGAAGACCGTACCGTCTTTTTCCGTAACTGTCCAGAGATAATCCGTATAGCCGTCTTCGCCTTTGATCTCTTCCGGCTCTTCCGACAATTCAAAAGATTTCAGCCCGTGCTGATCTTTCACATATTTGCGGATATCATCCGGTCCGTAGTCCTTTGTGCACCCTGCCAGCAGGATGCCCGCCAGCAAAGCGCAGAGCTGATATTTCTTCATTTCAGTCTCCCTGATAGTGCAGATGCCTGCCGTCGATATTCTCCAGGACACAGAGATATTTCTTAGCGTACCAGTGCGCCATATTCAGATTCATATCGAGGTAATTGCCGCAGTCCCTGGCAGCCGCGCCGGGAACCTCCCCTTCAAAATCACGTATAAATACGAAGAGATCCTGCATCAGTTCAACGATGTCTTCCGATTCCAGATCCCCTTCCAGGATCAGATAGAAACCTGTCCGGCATCCCATCGGTCCGAAGTAGACCGTCCTGTCCTTCCACTCTGCGTGATTGCGCAGATAGGTGGCGCCGAGATGCTCGATCGTATGCACCTCTGCCGTATTCATGACAGGTTCCTTATTAGGCGTCGTCATGCGCAGGTCAAATGTCGTCAGCGTGACATCTCCGAAGCGGTCTTTTCTTGAAACATATATACCCGGTTCCAATACCAGGTGGTTTACCTGGAAGCTGGCTATTTTTTCCATATCGATGTTCCTCTTTCCCAAAAAGCGTATCAGACAATCCTTAAAATGAGAAGTGTGTTTCTGTTTGCACGGAAGGACAATCACCGTATAATATGTACCATATGGCAAGAACATTTACTCCCGCGCAGGAAATTGAAAGAAGCGTGTTCCGGACATACAGGAAAGAACTCTGGGCACCGTTTTTGACAGCGATCAACCGCTATGAACTGATCGCTCCCGGCGACCGCATCGCCGTATGCATTTCCGGCGGGAAAGACTCCATGTGCATGGCTGTCCTCTTTCAGATCCTTGCCCGTCACAGCGACATTCCCTTTTCCGTCGTCAACCTGGTCATGGATCCCGGCTACACCCCGGAAGTACGGAAACAGATCGAAGACAACGCTGCCCTGCTGGGACTGCCGGTAACATTTTTTGAAACGAATATCTTCGCCGCTGCCAACAGCCAGCCGGGCAATCCGTGCTACCTGTGCGCGAGGATGCGCAGAGGCCACCTGTACAACAAGGCAAAGGAACTCTCCTGCAACAAGATCGCCCTCGGCCATCATCTGAACGACGCCATCGAAACGACTGTCATGGCCATGTTCTACAGTTCCAAACTGGAGACGATCATACCCAAATCCCACAGTGAGAACTTCGAAGGCATGGAACTGATCCGTCCTATGTACTGCATCAAGGAAAATGATATCCTGCGCTGGGCAGACCACAATCACCTGCGCTTTATCCAGTGTGCCTGTTCCTTTACAGCAGGCGAAGGCTGTTCCTCCTCCAAACGCAGGGAGGCAAAGGAACTGATCGCCGAGCTGAAAAAAACAAACCCGCACGTGGAAGACAACATATTCCGTTCCCTTCATGCCGTACGGATCGAATCATTTCCCGGCTATAAGGCAGACGGCAGAATGCACAGTTTCCTGGAAAACTACGCAGACGGCAATACCTTCAAAGACTGATTCAGTCTTTTTTTCTTTTCAGTGTTTTCAGATATGCTTTCGTTTCCGGTGTGATCCGGTAACTTTCGACCGCTTTCTGTATGGTCTTGTTGTGCACCCACAGTGAGAGTTTACTGTTTTCGAGATACGGGATCACCGCATCATGCTGCTTAGCCAGCGCGGTTGCGAAAAACCATGCCTGCATCATCCGGATATAGTATTCTTCCCGTTCAATGCCGGCAACCAGTTCCGGAAAGGAAACATCAAAATCCGCGTCCAGGTAATGACGCATTAATGTACCGATCCCGTAGCGCACAGTATACACATGATCGCTTTCCAGCCACTTCAGGACATGCGGCACCAGCTCCTGTTTATGCTTTGCGAATACCTTCGGGGAGAACTGGTCACAGGTCATCCAGTTGTCTATATACGGCAGAAACCGTTCCGTTTCCGTCATGCACGCGTCAAAATCCTTCATTTCCCCCAGCAGGAACGCATGGACCTGGTCTTCCTCAAAATACGTATGCGGCAGGTCATCCAGGAATTCCGCACAGTCTCCCCTTTTCCATAAGTCACGCGCATATTTCTTCAGCGCCGGCGTACGCACACCCAGCATTTTCCCGTCTTCCATATCCGGACAGAGTTTCCTGCTGAAAGCCGCGTATTCCGGATCCGCCATTTCCTTCAGGTCATTTATGATCTCTTTATTATTCATATTCATTATTATATAAAAAACGGGATGTCATATGACATCCCTTATTTACCGCCGCCTCTCTGAATACGCAACAGCGGGAGTATACCACTCAGTTCTTTGTCCTTCTCTGACCGCTGTTTTCCGTTCCGCGGACTTCCTCATGGTAGAAGTAGTCCACGATCGTTGGATGTCCCTTCGGAACACGTTCATACGGTGTTTCATTGTCCACGAAACGGCAGCCGTACTTCTCTGCCATCTCTCCGGCTTTCTTTTCCAGACCCTCAAAGTAACTCCGGTCTTTCCTGTTGTAGATCTCATCGTAGAGCGGCATCAGGTCAGGATGCTTCTCCGCGATATAGTCCATGATATCCTTCTTGAACCCGCCGCGGAGATTCAGGTTTTCCAGCCAGACCAGATCACACCGGTCCTTTGCTCGTTCAAAGATCGCTTCAATATCCGTTATGCCCGGGAATACCGGGGAAATGAAGCAGACAGTCCGGATCCCTGCGTCATAGATCTTCTTCATGGCTGCGAGACGCCGCTCGATGCTTACCGCATCGTCCATGTCATTCTTAAATTCTTCATCCAGCGTGTTGACGGACCAAGAAACAGTAAGACGGCAGTTCCGGTTGATCTCTTTCAGAAGGTCCAGATCCCGCAGCACCAGATCGGACTTCGTACAGATCAGGATGTCGCCGCCGCTGTCCTTCAGTTCTTCCAGGATCTTCCTGGTATTCCGATATGTCTCTTCCAGCGGATTGTAGCCGTCTGTGACCGTGCCGATCACGATCTTCTGACCAGCATATTTTTTCGGATCTTTGATGGCAGGCCAGTGCTTCACATCCATGAAGGTTCCCCAAGGTTCCGTATGTCCCGTAAACCGCTTCATAAAGGATGCGTAACAGTATCTGCAGGCGTGGGGACATCCTACATATGGATTGACCGAATATCCGCCGAGCGGTGTATTCGATTTGGTCACTACACTTTTCGTTTCAATATGGTTTACTTTGATCTCCTGCTGTTCCATTTCTTTTGTTCCTCCAATACGTGGTTCATCGGTTCCGGGAGTTCCTGCACCATGTTTTCCTCCCCGATGACCGGGACCAGGTCTTCTTTCATAAAGACCGGGATATTCTTTCTGTGGGCTTGTTCTGTCAGGCTGTATGCCCACTCCGGCGCTGTATGTACCTTCTTCTTCATCGGACCGGTCATCGTTCCGACAACGATCCAGTCGATCCCCGTCAGATCCACTTCACCTGGGTCATCAAACAGCGGCTCAAACGTCACGTGATAATGCTTCGCCCGGACGTTTTTGCGCAGCGCATCCAGCCGCCATAGCTCGGATCTCCTTGTCACCGTGACGCCGAACCAGGCATTATCAAGATCCGTGCGGATATTCAGCAGATCCGGCCGCTTGGAAAGGAAGACCGCCTGATGCTGCGGCTGCCCGCTTAACTTCGCAAAAGCCGCATCAAGCCATTCCTGTTTCCACGCACACAGATCGCTCATACCTGTCAGCAGCCAGTTTCCGGGTTTTCCCCGGTCAAGCAGACGGAGTTTCTGTCCGTAATACTCTGGCACAGAGAAATCGTCCGTGATATGGAACCGCCGGCAGTTGTTTCTGGCATAACAGTAATCGCAGCCTATCGGGCATCCGATCACCAGGTTCAGGTTTTTGATCAGATCTTTAATGCAGACACTCATTTTGCCTGCCACCCTTCCAGGTTCAGCCGGATCCTTTCCAGATGAGCCTCAAAGGCCCTGATCTCATCTTCCGTAAACCCCTGATAAAAAATCTCGCTCATCTTGTCAGAAATTGCGTCATAATCATTCTTCAATCCTTTGGCCTTATCGGTAAGGATGAGGAGGGTCTTTCTTTTGTCTCCGGGATCCTGCTGTCTTATGATCAGCCCGGACTTCTCCATGCGTTCCAGCATCGTCGTCAGGGATGTAATGGCCAGACCGCACTTCTCAGAGATCGTTTTGATCGGCACACCGTCTTCCTGCCAGAGTACATAGAGGATCCTTCCCTGCGCGCCGTTAAATGCCTCTATTCCCTGAGATGCCAGTATTTTTTCAAACACACGGTCTCCCAGCTGCTTGATCTTGGAGACCTGAAAGCCGCCGTTTGTCTTCATAAAATTCCTCCTATATGGTAGTATATTGATACTATATAGGAGGATTATATCTTTGTCAAGCTGTATACACTTATGAAACCGGGCATAAAAAAACCGGAAACGCTGTATTTCCGGTTTTGAGGCTTTACTTTTTTCTCTCTTCCAGATACCGGACAAATCCGACGCCGATCGCATCCGGTCCTATATGGCAGGCAATGGAACAGGACAATGGCTGGTAGACGAACCGGTAATCCGGGAATTCCTCCCTGATCCTGTTTGAAAGCTCATTGATCTCTTCGATCGTCCTGAGCGTTCCGGCAGCGCCTACGATGAAATGCTTCGTCCCGGTCTTTTCTTCCATCTTGTCCAGATCGCTGCGGATGGCTTCCATCATGTGACGCACCGCGATCCGCATTCCCCTGACCTTTTCATACGCGTCCAGCTTGCCGCCCTGGATCGTCAGGATCGGCTTGATGTTCAGGAATGAAGCCAGACGTACACCCGCTTCGGTAATGCGTCCGCTCTTCTTGAGGAAATCGATGGAATTGACCGTGATGTATATGGAAGCGTCATATGCCTCCGCCAGCAGATGATCCGCGATCTCCTGCCCGCTCTTTCCCTGGTCCGCCAGATACTTCGCATCGCGTACTGCTTCATAAAGCGTCAGGGAGATCCTGTGGTTGTCCACCACATACACCTTTGCCGGAAACTGGTCCGCCAGCAGGCGCGCGGTATTGCAGGAACTCGAAAGACCGCTGGACATCGGAATGTGCACGATCTCCTCCGCGCCGTCATCGACCGCTTTCTGCCACATGGAAAGAACTTCGCCCGGTGCCGGCTGGGATGTGGATACATCCTTGCCCGAAGCCATGAAATCATAGACTTCCTTATGCGAGATATTGACCCATTCGAGATAGCTCTCGCCGTCGATAATGACCGGCATGGGAAGAACATAGATGCCTCTCTGCCTTCCCTCCTTGACACTCATTCCGCTGTTTGTATCCGTAACGATCGCTGTTTTCATGATTTCAGTTTCCTGTTTAATGTGAAACAAACGTATCATATAATAAAATTACGCTCAATAAAAGCAAATGGAACAGATGTGATATATCTGTTTCATATATTTTTAAAAAAAGGCATGATTATGGACAAAAGAAAAGCTGAAAATATTCGCGTCAAGCGCGCGATCACCGATTCCCTTTTTGACCTGATGCATAAGAAAAGCATCGCCGACATCAGTATCAAGGAAATCATAGAACACGCCGGCGTAGCCCGTGTCTCTTTTTACCGCAACTACAAATCCAAGACCGACATTCTGGTCACCCTGATCCAGGATATCGTGGAAGACTATGTACGCAAAGCTGATTACGACATATCGGACTACAACAGCAAAAAAAATATCGTCCGGCTCTTCCGGACATTCCGGAAATACAGACGATATGTTCTGGATATACATTATTCCGATTTCGGCAGCACGATCATGCTGGAACTGGAGAACATGTGGCACAATACACAGGTCTATCAGCACATGACGCAGGAAGAACGGTACAGGCTCTCCATGCATACCGGGGCTGTCACGAACATGGCCGTTCAGTGGCTGCTGTCGGACATGCCGGAAACACCGGAAGAACTCGCAGATATCTACTGTTCCAATATCCGCTGAGCTCAGTTCTCGTCCAGTGATTCAAAGATCTCCTTCACGATCGGGACGATCTTTTCCGCTTTGCCGTGTCCCCATTCCAGGGACGCGCAGTACTTGTCCGCCATACAGACGACATAGCCTTCCTTTGTCTCGGGCTTCCTGTCGCCGAGCGGCCACATGTGGTTGAGGATGCAGTCCTTCTCCGTTTCGTTCAGGACGAGATATTTCTCCGCATTCTGCAAAGCAATCTTCGGATGCAGGGCAATATGGCTCACTCCCATTTTTTTGAAATAATCCTCATTGGAATCATAGAGGTAGAAATCATGCAGCATACCGCCGCGGGCAGCGCTCTTCGCGTCAAGACCCATTCCCTTTGCCCACAGGAAAGAATACCACGCCACATTCAGACAATGCTGATAACGGGTGGTGGACCGGTGATGCGTATATTCCTTCAGCCTTTCATATTCTTCGATCTGCACGATATCACTCACATCGCGCAGGAATTCCATCGATGTTTCCTTATCCGCTTCCAGGAATGTTTCCCTTGATCCGAGTACCTTTGTCAACTTCTGTTCCTCCGAACTTCGTATATTATATACGGTTTTGAAAAAAATGACAGACACTGTCATTTTCATTCTTTCAGATTCTATGATAAGCGAATACGGAAATATTCTGTTCTGTTATACGGCATTTCCAGCCCATAGTATAACTCCGGCCGGTGTTTCTGCACTGTGCCTGAATAAAAATCAATTATTTTCATAAAGGCGTTTCTTAATCAGTTCTATATCAAGATCCAGCAGATCCGCGATCTCTTCCGCGGATTTTCCTTTCCTGCTCAGAGAATGGATCAACTGTTCATTCCGCATGGCAAGTCCTTCCGAAAGACCTTCCGCTCTTCCTTCTTCTTTTCCTTTTTTCCAGCCTTCTTCACGACCTTTTTCGCGTTCCAGATACAGTTTCTCTCTCAGATCCATAAACTCTTTCCTCCCAAAGAGAATTTATCTTCATTTTCAGCTTTATTTTTCATGAGTTCATGACAGCATTAACTTTCTCTATTTCCAGATCCAGCAGATCCGCGATCTCTTCCGGGGATTTTCCTTTCCTGCTCAGAGAACGGATCAACTGTTCATTCCGCATGGCAAGCCCTTCAGAAAGACCTTCCGCTCTTCCTTCTTCTCTTCCTTCTTCTTTTCCTTCTTCTTTTCCTTTTTTCCAGCCTTCTTCACGACCTTCTTCGCGTTCCAGATACAGTTTCTCTCTCAGATCCATAAACTCTTTCCTCCAGAGAGGATTCATCTTTGCTTCCCTGACACATTTCTCCAGCTGCAGAATATACCCGTCTTCACTTTCCTTTCCGTTCACATATTCCGCAAACGGTCTGAGCAGCGGATATTCCTCTGCATTCTTTCCGCTGCAGTTGATGAAGATCTTCTCCGTGCCGTCGCCAAGTTCCTCTTCTGTTTCCTCGCATACATTCCTGTATGTATATACCATTATGTTATCATCAAACGGATCTCCCGGGCAGATGAAGATAATGTACTGCTTTCTCA
This sequence comes from uncultured Erysipelotrichaceae bacterium, assembly GCA_902782955.1. The sequence continues at coordinate 12,708 of CACZPD010000106.1, read as the reverse complement.
ATGCTGCATACCTTTCTCCCTTAACCAGATCATGCATATCCATGACGGCTTGGTAATATCTTGTTCTTTTTGGCAGATCCATCTTCTTTGCGACCTGCATCTCCACCGAAAATACATGTTCATTGTCCTCAGTGAATATATCCACCCGGATTCCATGAGACTCATAGTATTCGTTCATTGCCATCTGGGGCATTACCAGTTTTAATCCCGTAAAATCGATTTCCGGAAAGATCCTTTCCAGCAGGGGTCTCAGATTGTTTATATCCTGCATGACCTTACCGAACATAAAGTCATCCTGTATCGTCAGTTCATCATATGATTTCATTCTTTTCCCTCCTGCTATTTCTATTCGCAGGAAGAACTAACATAACAAAAAACAGGAATTATCAGATTCCTGCTTATGGTTTCGGCGCTTTGCCTGTTGCCCGGTACAGCACATACAGTTCTTTGATTCTTTCAGATAACCAGAAATGCCCTGGTGCAAATCTGTCCCGGGTTTAGCCTGAATGTGTTAACTTTTCTATATCTACTGCCGCTTTCTTCAATTCAGATCATTGTGGTACTTGGATTTGATGGAATCCATGATGACTTCCATGACATCATTCATGAACTCACCGGAGTCGATATGCCCGGCACGGTAAGCTTCCATGAGTTCTTTTGTCTCAGGAAAATCTTCCAGCGATATGGACTGTGCGGCCATGGTAATCATCTCCCTTTTACCGGCAAGATTATAGATTATGACTTCTTCCCGGCTGTCGTCTTTTTCGGTGATCATCCTGTCTGTTTCAAAATCAAATATTATTCTGTCCATATTTTTCCCCGCTTATCTGGTTCCTGTTTTCATTATATCTTCAAAAATGTTCCAGTGCCTTCTTCATGCGCAGTTCCGGTTCCTGAAAATGTCCGCCGGGATTCATTTCGAAATACACATCCGTATAAGCATTCAGAAGATCCCTGACAGCCAGTGTATTGACTTCCACTTCCTTCATGACCGGGTTCTTCGTATCCTTTTCCCGGTCACCGAGCGACAGATATACTTTCTGCGCACGCACCGGATGATCTTTTATATAATCCGCAAAACCGGGAAACCACAGCGATCCGGAAACAGAAGCACATCCGGTAAACCGGTCCGTCTTTGTGCAGGCATTCAACGCAAACAGGCCTGCCAGGGAATAACCGGCAATGATGATCTCTTCCCACGATCCCGTCAGCTCCGGCTGTGCCAGTATATATTCCAGCATCTCATCTGCCCTGCCGGCAAAGTCATCCCCTTTTCTGAAGATCTTTTCCGCCGGCCACGGGGAAAGCATTTTATTCCAGTCAAAGTCCGATATGCCCAGTACTGAGAATTCTCCGGCATCCAGCTGCGGGAGATCTTCTGTCCCGACAAGAACAGCCAGTCTGTTTCCCCTGTGTATGAATTCCTTTTTCATATTCTCATTGTATCCTCTAACCCGTAAAAGAAAAAGCGGGAGACTCTCCCGCTTTGACTTGATTATTTTTTGGCGATCTTGTGGATGGTGATCTTGCCGGCACGCTTCAGCGCGTACGGGCCGATCGCTTTGAGTTTGTCTTCTGAACGGACCATGTTGCTGGCTGCCGGGACATCACGTGTCAGGTGGATGGCGTCAAATTCACACTTCGTCGTGCAGAGACCGCAGCCGATGCAGCGGTTGTCATCAACGGTCGTAGCGCCGCAGCCAAGACATCTCGCAGCTTCCTTTTTGACCTGCTCTTCCGTCAGGATCAGGCGCAGATCCTCAAAGGTATCCTTTGCGATGCCTTTTTTCTTTCCCGGTATCTGTCTCTGGGCATTGTCGAAGCTTTCCAGTTTTGTCTGGTCTTCGATATCATCCTTATCCAGCTCGATGAATTCCCTTCTGTCCCTTGCCAGATCAAGCCTGTTTCCGGGATGGACGAAGCGGTTGATCGAGACAGCGCCTTCACGCCCGCCTGCGATCGCGTCGATCGCAAACTTTGCCCCGGTGAATACATCACCGCCGGCGAAGATATCCGGCTCATCCGTCTGCCTTGTCAGCGGATCCGCGATCACGGTTCCGTTCCGGTTCAGTTTGACGTTCGTGCCCTTCAGCAGGTCACCCCACTGCACGGACTGGCCGATCGACATCAGGATATTCTCACACTCGAGAATGATGGTGCTTTCTTCTTCATACTTCGGGCTGAATCTGTGTTCAGCGTCAAATACGGATACGCATTTCTTGAATACGATCCCTTTGACTTTCCCGTTCTCCTGCAGGACTTCCTTCGGGCCCCAGCCGTTCATGATCTCGACACCGTCTTCCAGTGCTTCCCTGATCTCATCTTTGGCTGCCGGCATCTCATCACGCTTTTCAAGACAGACCATCATGACATGGTCAGAACCGGCCCTGAGGGCACTGCCGGCTACATCGATCGCGACATTTCCGCCGCCGATGACGACTGTTCTGCCTTTGAGGCGGATATTATGATCCTTGTTGATGCGGCGCAGAAAATCCACACCGGTCTCAACGCCTTCCGCGTCTTCACCGGGCACGCCTGCAAGACGGCCGCCCTGCATGCCGACTGCCAGGAAGAAAGCCTTGTATCCCTGATCGCGCAGATCCTGTATGGTCAGGTCTTTGCCGATATCCACGCCGCAGCGGATCTCGACACCCATCTGACGGATCACATCGATCTCGGCTTCAATAATATCCTTTTCCAGACGATAGCTCGGGATGCCGTTCATCAGCATGCCGCCCGGACGTTCTTCCTTCTCGAATACCGTTACCGGATAACCGTCACGGCGCAGGAAGTAAGCTGCCGACAGGCCGGCAGGTCCGGCACCGATCACAGCCACCTTGAATTCATCGCCCCACATGCCGCCGTCATGTTTCTCGCATAACGGGACATACCGGTTCTCCGCATGCAGGTCGAGGGAGGAAATATACTTCTTGATCTCATCGATGGCCAGCGGCTGGTCGATCGTCCCCCTGGTGCACGCGTCTTCACATCTTCTGTTGCATACCGCGCCGCAGATCATCGGGAACGGGTTGTCCTGCTTGATGAGCTTCAAGGCATCTTCATATCTGCCTTCCGCCGCCATCTTGATATATCCCTGTACGGAAAGATGGACCGGGCACGCGGTCTTGCATGGTGCCGTACCGGTGTCGTAACAGTTGATCCTCGCATCCTCGCGGTAATTGTAATTCCATTTGTCAGGACCCCATTTTTTCGCATCCGGCAGTTCTGTCTTCGGATAGGAGACCTTTGAACCATCCCTGCGGCAGAGCTTCTGCCCCAGCTTCGCTGCCCCGACCGGACATACTTCCACGCACTTGCCGCAGGCAACGCATTTGGCACTGTCCACATGCGCGCGGTAAGCGGAAGCCGACATATTCGGCGTATTGAACAGCTGCGAAGTACGGAGCGCGTTGCAGACACCAGGCGCGCAGTTGCAGATGGCAACGATCTTGTCTTCGCCGTCTATATTCGTGATCTGGTGCACATAGCCGTGACGCTCCGCCCGTTCCAGGATCTCATATACTTCTTCCTTGGTAATGTAATGGCCGATGCCCCTGTCATCCATGTATTCCGCCATGTCACCCATGCCGATGCAGTAGTTCCCGCGGATCTCGCCGGAGCCTTCACCGCGCATCGCCTGCTGTTTCCGGCAGGAACACTCGGAAATGCCGAATTTGTCATACATGTCGATCCAGCGTGAAAGATGCTCGACCGGTACAGACGTACTCTCATTCGCGATTGCCTTCTCAACAGGGATCGTATGCATGCCGATGCCGGCGCCTCCCGGCGGGACCATCTGCGTAACGCCTGCCAGCGGGAGCTGCGTCATCAGGTTGAAGAATGTCGCCAGCTGCGGATATTCATCCGTCAGCTTGTCCTGCATCATCATGAATTCCGCGCTGCCCGGCACGAAGATCGGGAGTTCATACTGCCGGTGATGATCTTCATCCTTCGAACGGTTCTGTTCGATGATGCCGATCCAGCGCAGTCTCTCCACCATCTTCTGTGTCTCCTCCATGGACATCTGGTTCATCTCTGCCAGCTGTTCCAGGGAGTACGGGACCCTCGTCTTTTTGAAATTCAGCAGGAAACGTACCTGTTCCTTATCCAGGATCATGTCCAGCATCCAGTATTCCGGATCCCGGTTGTTCAGTTTTTTCGTGTATTTTTTCAGATAGCGGTCCGTGATCAGGGAAGCCAGCTGCAGCACCAGCTTTTCCTTTTCCGGGTCTTCCGCCTTATAATCGGGATCCTGCCAGTAATCATTCTCATTGATCATCGGATCGCCGATCTTCCAGTCTTTCATTGTACCCATGATATGTCCTTTCCCAAGATGATACATCTGTTGCGTGTCTGTGTTTTCATTATAGCAGACCGCCATATCAAAAAAAGACAGGCATGTGTCATTTCAGCACATACCCGTCTTTCTTTTCCTTAATGATCTTTTTCTTTACACCATACTGCACGGCGTAGTCCATGCAGGAGCGGACATTTGTCCCCATCCTGGTATATCCCATCATCGCTGCCGTTTTCCTGACCAGCTGTTCATACGGGAGTATTCCTTCAGCGGCGAGCACCGCAGCCGCTGCGTTGGCCATTTCCGCTGTCGGCACCTGCATCACATCGCGGCAGGCAAGATCATCTTTTCCGAAGACCCTGTAATCCGCGTAGCTGACCGCGTCTTCCTGCTTTTTCCAGTAGACCGGTCCGGTATGCTCCGCCGTACGCGGCAGATCCATGGAATCCAGGATATCCTTCATACATGCCTGTACGGAAGAGCCTGCTTTCCAGATATCAAACGAATTGATCACCCGTTTGACCAGCAGCCATTCCGTGACCGGTGCTTCCTTCCGGATCACCTGGCGGATACGCTTGCGTATCTCCTCTGCCGGCGGTTCTTTCACAAAATCCCTGGAAGATACCGCAGTGAAAGGAAGATCCGCAACCTGATAGGTTTTCTTCTTCATTTTCTGCATGCCCGCTTCCTCCCGCGGTGTGATATATGCTTTGATTATCTCATCTTTCCTTTTCTTCTGCGATCATTTTTTTCAGCCAGTGATAACTCTTTTTCGGAACACGCTTCATATCCCGCAGGTCATGGTTTGTGCGGTTGACATACACGACGCCGTAGCGCTTGCGCATGTCGCCCTGCGAACTCAGGATATCGATCAGTCCCCAGCCGAGATAGCCGAGCACTTCGACCCCGTCCGTTTCCATCGCGTCCTTCATCGCCTGTATGTGATCCCGGTGATAAGCGATCCGGTAATCATCCTCGATCTCATGCACGCCGTCCCATGTCTCCTGCACGCCGATGCCGTTTTCGATCGGGAATACAGGCATATGGTATTTCTGATAGATCCTGTTCAGCACATCCCGGAAACCGTCCGGATCGATCTGCCAGTTCCATTCCGTCGTTTCCAGATACGGGTTGTCCTGTTTCCCGCACTGCAGATAATAATTCGGCGTCGTTCCTTCCGGAATATTTTCATGGGAAACTGTTGTGGAACTGTAATATGAGAAAGCAAGGAAGTCTTCATGATGTTTCCTGAACAGTTCCAGGTCTTCTTCCGTGCAGTCCATCCGGATGCCTTTCTTCTTCACCCACTGCATCATCTCCCGGGAATACTCTCCCCGGGCAAACACATCGAGCAAAGTCTGGTTCATGAACTCATCCGTTTTCCGCGCTGCCAGGATATCCTGCGGATGACACGAAGCCGGATAGACTTCGCTGTATGCCAGCATCCCGCCGATCTTCGCGTCGGTATGCTCGTGCACATAGTTGACGACCTGCACATGGGCAAGCATGACATGATGCCCGATGGTATATAAAGCATCTTCCGTTTCTTCCGCATTCAGACAGCCCGCGATCCGGAAAGCCGTTGCCGGGTTCCAGTACAGGTTCTGTTCATTGAACGTGATCCACCAGTGTACTTTATGATGGAAGCGCCGGATGACTTCCTTCGCGAAGCGCACAAAACAGTTTACGGTCTCACGCGAGAGAAAACCGTTATACTTTTCAGCCAGGTACAGCGGCATATCAAAATGATACAGGCATACCATCGGCTCCAGGCCTCTTTCGATCATGGCATCCAGCAGTCTGTCATAATACGCAAAGCCTTCTTCATTGAACTCCCCGTATCCGTCCTTTACGCATCTCGACCAGGAGATCTGGATCCGGTACATATTCATGCCCAGGTCCTTCATCAGGTCAAGGTCTTCTTCATAATGGTGATAATTGTCATTGGCAAAATGCCAGTCACTGCGGTTTTCCCCTGCCTCGACGATGTCATATACCGACAGGGATTTCCCGCCTTCATTCCATCCGCCTTCCGTCTGCATGCTGGAAACCGAATTCCCCCAGTAAAACATATTCCCTCCTTTATATACAAAAAGCGGCTTGCGGCCGCTTTCCTTTTTATCTGACGATCCGCGTTCCGGTCTTTCCCTCCAGGGCTTCCGCGGCTTTCTGCAGGGATGTGATCAGCGCGCACGCATCCGGTCCGCTGTTTCTGACAAAGTCCACGCAGGCTTCGACCTTCGGCCCCATACTGCCCGGCGCGAAATGTCCTTCCTGCAGGTAACGCTCCGCCTCATCCGCCGTCATCTGATCCAGATCTGTCTGCTGCGGTGTCTTGAAGAACAGCGATACCTTTTCCACTGCCGTCAGGATCACCAGCATATCCGCTTTCAGTTCCTTTGCCAGAAGGCAGCTTGCCCTGTCCTTGTCAATGACAGCCGCGATCCCCTCAAGGACATTGCCCTTTTCCGTTACGGGAATACCGCCCCCGCCGACCGTGATCACGATATTGCCGGTATTCACCAGCTGTTCCACGACCGGCAGTTCCACGATCTTCCGCGGCATGGGTGAAGGTACGGCACGGCGGTAGCCCCTGCCGGAATCCTCCATAAAGACAAAGCCTTTTTCCTTCGAAATCTTCTCTGCCTGTTCTTCGGAATAGAAGATGCCGACCGGTTTTGTCGGATTCTGAAAAGCCGGATCCGCTTCATCCACGACGACCTGGGTAACGAGCGTCACGCAGTTCTTCTGTATGCCGCGGTCGAGCAGTTCCTTGCGGATCGCCTGCTGGAGATGATAGCCGATATAGCCCTGCGACATGGCACCGCATTCCGGAAACGGCATGTACGGTATGCCCTTTTCAGCCGAAAACTCCATGGCCAGGTTGATCATTCCCACCTGTGTCCCGTTGCCGTGACCGATGATGATCTCATAGCCCTGTTCACAGAGGTCCGCGATCGTTTTCGCGGTTCCCCTGACGATTGTCAGCTGTGTTTCCGGTGTTTTTCCGAGGGCATTGCCGCCCAGTGCGATGACGAGTCTTTTATTCATAAATGATCCTGTTACTTCAATGTTGCGTACATGACTGCTTTGATGGAATGCATGCGGTTCTCCGCCTCATCGAACTGTCTTGCCTGGTTTCCCAGGAAAACATCGTCCGTGACTTCCATCGCCGGCAGTCCGAATTTCTGATAGATCTCTTCCCCGGTCGTTGTTTCACGGTCGTGGTAGGACGGCAGGCAGTGCATGAAGATGGTTGTCGGTTTTGCCTTTGCCATCAGTTCCTTGTTGACCTGGTACGGTTTCAGCAGGTTGATCCGCTTCTCCCAGATCTCATCCGGTTCACCCATGGAGACCCAGATATCCGTATAGACGACATCGCAGTCACGGATGCCTTCCTCGATATCGGCAGTCAGCGTGATCTCGGCGCCTGTCTCTTCCGCGACCTTGCGGCATCTGTCAACGAGTTCCTTCTTCGGCTGGAGTTCTTCCGGCGCGCATGCGCAGAATTTCATGCCGAGTTTGGAACAGATGACCAGCAGGGAATTGGCGACGTTGTTGCGGGCATCGCCGAAGAATGTCAGCTTCCTGCCGCGTACATCGCCGAATTCTTCCTGAACGGTCAGGATATCCGCCAGCATCTGCGTCGGATGGAAATCGTCCGTCAGACCGTTCCATACCGGGACGCCGGAATACTTCGCCAGGTCTTCCACGACGCTCTGCTTGTAGCCGCGGTATTCGATGCCGTCATACATCCTGCCCAGCACCTTGGCCGTATCAGCCAGGGATTCCTTCTTGCCCATCTGGGAAGAACCCGGATCCAGGAAGGTAACGCCCATACCGAGGTCCCTCGCGGCGACTTCAAACGCGCAGCGTGTCCTTGTGGATGTCTTTTCAAACAGCAGGACGACCTGTTTGCCCTTCAGGCTGCTGTGGTCGATGCCGGCTCTCTTCAGTCTCTTAAATTCCGCGGACAGACCCAGCAGATAGCGGATCTCATCCGGTGTATAGTCCAGTAATGTCAGAAAACTTCTTCCTCTTACGTTTACGCCCATTGTTATCTCTCCTTTTCCTGTTTAATCTTCCCTGATCAGCGGCATGGACATGCAGCGGGGACCGCCCCGGCCCCTGCTGAGTTCCGCTGAAGGTATTTCGAGCACTTCCAGTCCCGCTGCCCTGAGGAGCGGGTTGGTCACTGCGTTCCGTTCATAGACGATGATCTTGCCCGGCGCGATCGCCAGGGTGTTGGAACCGTCGTTCCACTGTTCGCGGGCTGCCGCGATCGGGTCATTCCCGCCGCAGTGGATCAGTGTCACATGATCCACACCGGTATATTTTTCAAGGATATTCTCCAGCCGGGAGTCGACCCTGCGGATCTGCAGTTCATCATTTTTTCCGGGGGTGATCTCGTATACCGTCAGCGGTCCGAGGATGCCCGGATGCACCGTGTATTTATCGTAATCCACCTGTGTGAATACCGTATCCAGATGCATGTACGCCCTGGTCTCCGGGATCGCGAAGGCCAGTACCGTGCGCACCCTGCATGCCGGATCCCGGAACAGGTTCCTGGATACTTCCTCGATCGCATCCGGCCGTGTACGCTGCGAGATACCGATCGCCAGAACGCTTTCCGAAAGGTTGATTACATCGCCGCCCTCAATGCTGGCATGCGTCTCACGGTCGCAGTATCTGGTGATATCACCGTTATAATCCGGATGATAGCGGAAGATATACTCCCCGTAGATCGATTCCCTCCGTCTTGTCGGGAAGCGCATCTTATGCAGGAAGATCCCGTTTCCCACAGAGGTGATCAGGTCCCTTGTAAAGTACAGGTTCGGCATCGGGTCGATGATCAGGTCATCTGCCGGCGCGATCATATCCTGCAGGGAATGTTCCGTCACATTTCCCATCTCCCTGAGGGTGATCCCCTCCATGGTCTTCTCCACCAGCGCTTTGCCGGTGTAGTTGTCTGCGATATATTCATACAGCATATCCTGCCATTTTGAAGTCTTGATATTGCCTTCTTCCAGCCACTGATATACGAACTGCTTCGTCAGTTCCGGATGTGCCTCCAGCACTTCCGTCATCAGGTCCTCCAGATATACCACTTCCACGCCGTTGTCCCGCAGTGTTTTCGCAAACGCGTCATGTTCCTGCTGGGCTACGCGCAGAAACGGGATATCATCAAAGAGCAGTTCCGACAGCCGTGAAGGCGTCAGATTCAGAAGTTCCCTGCCCGGCCGGTGCAGAAGTACCTTCTTCAGCGGCTTGATATCACTTCGGACATTAATACTATTCATGTTTCCTCCGGTTTATACGCATCAGCCTTAAAGCTGATCTGTAACATATCTATTGTATCGGTTATCGCGCATTTTTAACAGATGCCATCATCGGCAGTAATGGATCCTTTCCGGATCAAAGCGGTCCTGCTGTTTTCTCTCTTCCGCCGGATATCCCACCGGCACAAGCGCAAACGCTGACAGGGAAGGATCCATATCAATGATCTCTTCCACGATCTGCATCCTGTCTGTCTGCGGCGCGATGCCCAGCCATACGCCGCCGAGTCCGAGCGAAGTGATCTCCAGAAGGATGTTTTCCGTACAGATCGACATATCGATCTGCGCGTATTCCGGCACCCACAGGCCTTCCTTCCTGTAGCACGGCACGATCACGACCGGCGCGTTGGCGGCGCATCCGGAATACGGTGTGCTCTTTGCCAGGGCTTCGATCTTCTCCCTGTCCGTGACCACATAAAACTCCCACGGCCTCTGGTTGCCGGCAGACGGCGCTGCCATGCCTGCACGGAGGATCTGTCCGATCTTTTCCGGCTCCACTGCCCGGTCCTGATATCTCCGTATACTCACGCGCTCAAATATTTCATTCATATGATCATCCTGCTTTCTCCTATATCATTGTATCAATTCTTCATGGATTTTTTGACAATCTGTTAGAATGAAAAAAAACGGAGTAATGATTATGAATACAGCCAGAATCGATCTGCACCTGCATCTGGACGGCTCCCTGAATATCCGCTGGGCATATGAAGCCGCCCTGCGTCAGGGCGTCATTGAACCTGCCTGCACATTTGAGGAATTCTATCACATCCTGTTTGAAAAGAACTTCGCATCCCGGAAGGAAAGCATCCGGAAATTTGAGCTGGTATGCAATATCCTCCAGCGCCGGGAAGACCTGTATGAAGCCGCGTATAACCTCGTCAGGACACTGCAGGAAAGAGGACTGATCTATGCCGAGATCCGCTTTGCCTCCCAGCAGCACACCAAAGGCGGACTGACGCAGAAAGAAGCATTGAAAGCCGTCATCGATGGGGCCCAACAGGCAAAGCAGGACTATCCCGGGATAGAAACCGGCATCATTGACTGCCTCATGCACAAAGGTGAAGATGCCTTATGCAACTGGGAACAGAACCTGGAAAGCATCTATGCAGTAAAGGAATATCTCGGCAGAGGGGCTGCCGGCCTTGACCTTGCCGGTTTTGAAAACAACTGCCCGTTCCGGGACTACGCGCCTCTGTTTCAGAAAGCACGCGAGTTCAATATCCCATATACCATGCATGCCGGGGAAATGGGCATCGGCGAACATGTCCTCGACGCGCTGGAAATGGGCGCGCACCGGATCGGACACGGCATCAACTGCATACAGAAACCGGAATACCTCAAAGCGGTACTGGATTCACAGATACCTCTGGAGATCTGTGTTTCCAGCAATATCAAAGCAACGCTGGACTACGCCTCCCATCCGGTACGCTTCCTGCTGGAACAGGGCGCGAATATCACCATCAACAGCGACAACATGATCTTCGCCAAAACGGATCTTGCCAACGAGCATTCCCAGCTGCGCATGATCGGCGTCAGTGAAGAACAGCTGCGTCAGTGCACCATGAACGCAGCCAGAGCAGCATTCTGTTCCGAAGAGATCCGGGAAAAACTGATCCGGCAGCTTAAATAAAAAACGCATGTACTCTGAAATGTATCACACATTTTGCGGCCAATCTAAAGTCTGATTTTAGATTAGTCGCTTTTTCATATAAAAACTGCAGATATGCGAAATACCTGCAGGATTTATATCATTCTGTTCTTTCTTCCTTACTGCGGATTGTGATCGATCGCATCCGGGATGACGTTCTTTTCGATCTCGTCGATACCTGCCGTGAATTCCGCCGGGAGGATGACCGAGATCTTGTTTAATTCAAGCTTCCAGGAAATCATCATGGGCTGCCCGTGATATTCCATAATTCCGGTGATGCAGGTGATCGGGGTATCTTTGTATTCCTCCGCAAAAGCCCTGCCTTCCGGATTATAGGGGATTTCCTTGACTACGCCCGGCCAGTTCGTCTCTTCGGTCGGCTGGGTCAGGATCAGTCCGTGTCCCGAAATATCATCATCGTTCAGGATATCGCAGACATACGCCAGCATTTCTTCCTTTGACAGATCTCTGACATTGTATGTATACGTCGTGCATTGTTCTGTTTTAAATTCTGTTCTTTCCATATGATTATCTCCGCGCCTGATCAGGCATATTTTGTATATATATCATACCCCAACTGCACGAATCTTTCCATTGCGCATAAAGAAAACGGGATCCATATCCCGTTTTCCGTATTGTCTTATGCCAGGTCTTCACCGTTGGATTCGATGACCTTCTTGTACCAGAAGAAGCTGTCTTTTCTGGAACGTGCCATGGATCCCTTGCCTTCATCGTCCATGTCGACATAGATGAAGCCGTAGCGCTTTCTCATCTCGCCTGTTCCGGCGGATACGACGTCGATGCAGCCCCATGTCGTGTAGCCGATCAGGTCAACGCCGTTTGCCAGCGCCTTGTCCATTGCTTCGATGTGCAGTCTGTAGTAATCGATGCGGAACGGATCATGGATGGAACCGTCTTCCTCGACTGTATCATAAGCGCCGAGACCGTTTTCAACGACCATGACCGGCAGATGATAACGGTCATAGATCATTTCCAGATAGTATTCAAGACCGTCTGCGTCTGTTGCCCAGCCCCAGTCGGAATACTTCAGATATTCGTTGCGGGCGCCGAGCGAGAAGTTGCCGCCGACCATGTCAGTGACCTTGTGCGTCGTTACCAGGTTGGACATGTAGTAGCTGAATGTGTACATGTCGACTGTTCCGGCTGCGAGGTCTGCCAGGTCTTCTTCCGTGATATCCAGCTCAACATTGTGCTCATCCCACAGTCTCTTGCAGTAGGAGCCGTATTCACCGAGGCACTGCACGTCGGAGCAGTAGAAGATATTCTGTTCCCATATATGACGGCATTCGAGGATGTCCTTCGGATCGCAGGTTGCCGGATACCAGGTAATGCCGCAGATCATGTTTCCGATCATGTTGGACGGATCGATCGCATGACCGATCTGCACGGCTTTTGCGGAAGCGACG
>CACZPD010000105.1 GCA_902782955.1 uncultured Erysipelotrichaceae bacterium | reverse complement strand
GTCCGTTTCATACTTTTATCTTCCTTTCCGGTAATGTGCCCTGACGGCATATATAAATACTGCTATGGCAAATACCGCCGTGATGATCTCTGTCACATACAGCGGCAGCGCGCCTGCCTGATACAGCCCTGCCGGCAGATCCGCGAGTATATGCAGGAGGACCGCCAGGGGGAACATGAGGAACTTTCCTTTTCTTCTGACTGCAATAAAGACCAGTACGGAAAGCCCGATATGCAGAAGGAAGGCTGACAGCCTTTCACCCATCGCCAGCAATATCATTTCCCTGCTCATGGAAGCAGCCTGCAGGACTGCAGCGCTGCCTGCCGGGACGATGCCTTTTACAGCCAGGAAATAGAACAGGTATGGAATCCCCATCAGCAGGACCATCTCCACCCCGCCGTGTCCGATCCCATATGCAATACTGTTGGATTTATGCTTTTTCTTTTTCAGAAGTACCTTAAATCCGAAATATCTGCCGCACTCTTCAAAGATGCCGGCCATGGAAGCACCGTAAACCGCATACAGAAGCGCGTTTTTACGCAGTACTTCCGATACCGGCGACTCACTTGCAAGAAAGAAATAATGCGGGATCTGTTCCAGCATGAAAGCGAAGACGATAAAACAGAACGCGCCGGCAAAATACGAAAACCCGGCACATTTCGTCCGGCTCTTCCAGATCAGTCCGGTCAGTACGGGAAACAGCAGTCCGTACAAGGCGCCTACAAGCAGCCAAATCTGATTCTGCGGCATACGTCCTCCTTTCAGTTAACAAATAACAGTATACTCTCTGCCGGGCAAAGAAGCACACAAAAACCGCCTGACCCTTGGATCAGACGGCTGTTTCATATACAGGATCAGGCAGTTACTGCCTTCATTGCTTTCCTGGTTTCCTTGACGTAGGAGTTGTTTACGAAAGCATACAGGAGCTGTATTGTCATAGCCACCCAGATCAGCGGTTCGCACCAGACGACCGCATCGTACTGGAATCTCGGAATGAGGATGAATACGAACAGGATCTTGCCGATCAGTTCGATCACGCTTGAGATCATCGGTATCACTTTGGAGCCGAGTCCCTGCAGGGCAAACCTTGTCTGCATCAGCACACCGAGCACGGCATAGAACGGGCCGACGATATACAGCATCTTGGAGCCGTTGCGAATGATGACAGGATTCGTGGAACCGCTGAGCATCTGGACGAACTTCGGCGCGAACATGAACAGGACCGCGGAAACGATGCCTGCCAGGACAAAGTCATAGATAAACGCGTCACGCATAGCCCGGAGAATACGGTCGCCCTGGTTGGCGCCTTTGTTCTGGGCAATAAACGCACTGACCGCAACACCCATGGAGATAAACGGCATGTTGAATACCATGTACAGCTTTCTTGCGGCGACGTGACCGGCAATGATCTGTGTGCCGAGCGAGTTGATGCCGGACTGCAGGATAATGGAACCGACGGAAACGATCGAGCCCATCAGAGCCATGGCATAACCCTGGCCGGCGATATCCTTCAGAAGTTCCGAAGCGATCCGGAAATGTTTCTTTTCCGGGATCAGTACAGGTACATAGTTAAGGATATAGTAGATACAGAGCGCGACTGAGATACCCTGCGCAATAACTGTTGCGACGGCAGCACCGACAACTCCCATGTGGAATGCTGTGATCAGCAGAATATCCAGAACGATATTCAGAAGTGAGGATACGATCAGGAAGATCAGCGGCATAACGGAGTTTCCGATTGCCCTCAGCATGCATGAACAGAGGTTATAGGAGAACATGACGATCAGACCGGCACCGATGACGATGATATAGGAATGTGCTTCATTGAGAATGGCTTCCGGTGTATTGATCAGTCTGAGCAGCGGCTTCAGTCCGACAAAGCACAGCAGTGTCAGGACAGCACATGTGACTGCGCCGATCATGATCGAACCCGCTACAGAACGCTTCATCGTATCTTCATCGCCGGATCCGAAGCTCCGGCCGCAGACGATGGAGAAACCATTTCCCAGGGAATTGCAGAAGCTCACCAGCATTTCGAATACTGCCGCGCAGGATCCGATCGCTGCCAGCGAAGTTTCCCCGAGATAGTTGCCTACGATCGCGGTGTCCACCGCATTGTAGAACTGCTGGAAAATATTGGATATGACGATCGGGATCATGAATATGATCAATGACCGCATGATCGGGCCGTGCAGAAGATCGACCTGTGTTTTCTGTTTCATTTCTCTGTTCCCCCTATATACTGAACTTTATTGTATAAACCGATTGACAGCAGTCCACGGAAGATCATTCCTTCCAGATCACTGATCCGCACCAGCTCCGGCCGGACATTTTCCGGTATGGTTTCCCCTTCCAGGGAAATGTTTTCTTGTGTGCATTCACTGTAATAACCGATGACTTCCGGATTCAGGACTGCCGAAACGCTCAGGATCTGATCCTTTAGGATCTCCGCTGCGTCCTGTTCCGCGGCAGACCTCCTCGGGACATACCGCAGTTCCCCGGCCGCATGTGAATAACCGTTATACAGTTTCCCGTGGATGATGATGCCGCATCCGAATATATTCTCTTCCGCCTGGTAGATCAGCGCCAGATGACGGTCACCCGGATGATCCTGCAGAAAACCGATACAGGCCACATTTACATCATTCTCGATCACATAGGGAATACCAGTCAGTTTCCGCAGGGCTGCACCAAGATCATATTCATAATTGCCCTGGTTGAGCACGATGCCGTTGCGGCAGATACCGGGCAGGGAAACCAGGATCTGTCCGGTCCCCGGCTGTGTCCGGATCATTTTCATGATCGCTGCCGGAAGCGGGTCCAGGATCTTCGTTTCCGTTTCCTCCGTCATTTCATGGCAGACTTTTCCGGAAAGATCGATATCATACAGATGATACCGGAATCCGCCGCCCTTCCGCCTGACTGAAACCGCGCACAGATGCATATGTTCAGGATTCAGCCGGTACCTGTAGGTTTTCCTTCCTACGGTATTCCCGGTCTTTTCCGCCAGGATGATCTCCTGACTCTGCTCAAGTTCCTTCAGGACATTGATCACGGAACCATGGGAAAGACCTGTCTTCTCCATGATCTCGCTGAGCGACCATGTATCCCCGCGGTACAGGCATTCCCTGACCAGCCGGAAGTTTTCCTTTTTCAGATCTTTTCCCTTTGCCATCATGTCTATTTAAGCACTGC
>CACZPD010000104.1 GCA_902782955.1 uncultured Erysipelotrichaceae bacterium | reverse complement strand
GGCGGACTGTCCGCTGATGTCGCCGCATTCCTGATGCGTTTTCTGCATATACAGATCGATTTTGAGGTCTGGCATCATTTCATCCGGAAAGCTGCCCATTTCACGGAATACGCGCTGTTGGGAATACTGGTATCCGGCGCATACCGCAGGCAGCCCCTTCCGTGCAGCCGGATGAGGACATTTGTATTTTTCTGCCTCGTCCCCTGCATCGACGAATCCATCCAGCACTTCGTCCCGGGAAGATACGGTTCCCCGCAGGATGTCCTGCTGGATCTGGCAGGCTACGCTGCCGCCCTGCTCATTTTCCTTGTTATATCCCGGATCAGGGATCAGAAAAAACCTCTGAAATCTTAAAATGTGTACCTCGTCATGAGATACACATTTTTGGTTATCCGATATGGTTTTCAAACCAGTCGGTTATTTCCTTCAGCCGGCGCAGCCTGTGCTCCGGTTTGCCTGATCTGCTCAGTTCATGATTTTCCCCATGGAAGATCACCATCCTGGTCTCTACATTCTGCGCTGCCAGCGCCTGCATCATCTGCATTCCTTCCGGCAGCGGACATCTGTAATCCTCATCGCTGTGGATGAAGAGTGTCGGTGTCTTTGCGCCTTTGGCATACTTCAGCGGTGAATGTTTCCAGAGCTTTTCCGTGTCCGCTTCATCGAACAGCCCTTCTGCCCCGCATTCATTGGTGCAGAAATACAGGCCGATATCCGAAATAAACGTCATGGAGACCCAGTTGGAGATCGACCTCTGGCTCGCCGCGGCACAGAAACGGTCGGTATGCGTGATGATCCAGTTTGTCATAAAGCCGCCGTAGGAACCGCCTGTCACGCATAGTTTTGACTGATCGATATTTGTATATTCCGCCAGAACCGCGTCGGTAAAATCCATCAGGTTCTGATAATCAGCGAACCCGTACCGGCCCCGGATATCCGCAAACGCGTCATCACGTCCGTCGGAGCCGCGGATATTGGTAAACATGACGATATAGCCTTTCGAAGCCCATACCTGCATCTCATGGAAATAGATCTCCCCGTAGACAGCACGCGGTCCGCCGTGGATATCCAGCACTGCCGGATACTTTTTGTTTCTGCTGTAACCATCCGGGAGGAGCACCCAGCCATGGAGATCTTCCCCTTCGGAAATATAATCGATCCGCTGCGGCAGTGCGACATATTTGTCTTTCAGCACTTCGGTATTCAGATCTGTCAGCTTCCTGATACGTTTCCCGTCCCGATCCATTTCAAAGACTTCCCCGAGGGCATCCGCTGTTTCACGTACAAACGCAATTTTGTCTTTTCCGGCATCGAGGAAGAACACCGCACCGCTCTCTGCATACAGAACGGTTTTTTCGAAGTTTCCGTCATAGCGCCAGATCTCTGTATGATCGTCATTCGTCGCAAGCGTGATGAGACAGTCATCTTTGACAACATGACTCTTCCCGCCGCCGAGCATGGTATCTCCGGCGGTGGAGCAGTAGAGACTTCTTTCAGGATCCGTCACAAATATCAGCTTATCCTTTTCCACCTTTACGATGTTTCCTGTCTCATTGAGACCGTATTCCTTCGCGTCAGTTGCCTGCGCGTACAGTGTATCGTTCAGGACGAACAGGGACTGGAAACTGATCCCGTTCTTCCCGTAAACAGTTTCCTTCCTGCCTGTATCGCAGTGATAGGCATACACTTTATCAAACAGGGACTGCCTGCGGCTCAGCTGGTTCCCGGCAAAATATACCGTGTTCCCATGTACCGTAAATGAACCGGTGTTGAATTTCCTGTCCGTGATCCTTCTGATCCTGAGACCGCCGGAAAGCGAAACCGCAAACAGCGCGATCCTCTTCGCGTTGATAAATCCCCTGCCGTTGAACCAGTACGGCACTTCATCAACGACCTGGTAATCCTTTTCCTTTTTCTTTTGTTCAAGTTTCTGTTTCCGGACCTCTTCGCTGTCTTTGTACGCGTCCGGATCGTCCCTGTCGATGCCTGCAAGCATGATATACAGACCGTCGTTCACCTTCTCGATCTCAGATGGGGTGAAAGGGAGATCGATCCATCTGCGTGCTTCACCGCCCCTGATACTGATCTCATACAGCGTGCAGCTTCCCTCTTCCGCGTCGGGTACATTTCTGGTCAGTATGAGATGTTCTTCATCTTTCCAGCAGAGAAGCGAAGTATTCAGCGTCGAAGTCAGCTGAACTGCTTTTCCGTTTTTACAGATCCAGACATCACGGTGATAACTGTTCTTTTTCCTGTCGCTTTCCGAAACCTGAAAAGCCAGTGTTTTCCCGTCCGGGCTGTACTGCAGGTTTTCCGGATATCTGAATTTCAGCAGATCTTCGATTATGACCGGTTGCTTTTTCATGATGATTTCTCCTGTTCTTTTCCCAGTAAAGCATAACATGTATATACGCTCCCTTCCTATCTGAATATCCCGCAAAAAAGTGAAAATACATGCTATGATTGTGTTAACAGATATAATGACAGAAAGGACATATCATGAAAAAATATCTTGCCGTTGATCTCGGCGGAACAGCCATCAAATACGGGGTCATTACAGAAGATCTGCAGTTTGTCATGAAAGACAAGGTGCCTTCCCGCTGCGATTCCTGGGAATTGTTTCTGGAAGATCTGAAAAAGATCTATGACGAGCATGGTGAAGGTTGCGAAGGCATGGCGATCTCCATGCCCGGTGTCATCGACAGAAGAAAAGGATTTGCCCATACCGGCGGTGCTTACAAATGGGTCAAACAGATGCCGGTCGCCATTAATCTGCAGGAAGCCCTCGGCATTCCCGTTACCATCTGCAACGACGCCAAGGCAGCAGCACTTGCGGAGATCGGCTTTGGCAACCTGAAAGACATCCGCAACGCTGTCGCAATCATTCTCGGAACCGGCATCGGCGGCGCGATCGTCATCAACTGGAACCTTGTCGACGGAAGCCATTACTCCTCCGGAGAGTTCTCCTTCCTGCGTGAAGATGTGCGTGAAAGGGAAAAAGGTTCTGATTTC
This sequence comes from uncultured Erysipelotrichaceae bacterium, assembly GCA_902782955.1. Next base: position 9,914 of record CACZPD010000104.1, on the reverse strand, counting down.
TTTGCTTTCACCAATGGTGTCATGGGTCTCAAAAACGCGATCAAGGAAGCTTCAGGTCTGGAAAACATCGACGGTCTGGAAGCATTCCGCCTGATCAAGGAAGAAGGCAATGAACAGGTACTGCAGGGCGTCAAGGACTTCTGCTGGTATCTGGCATTCCATATCTACAACCTGCAGGCTGTACTCGACGCGGACCGCTTCGTAATCGGCGGCGGCATCTCGAATGAACCGATGTTCATCGACCTCGTCAAGGAAGCCGTAGAAAAGAAATTCGCAACTGCCCTGGCTCCCGCGATCCCGCTTCCGGAGATCATGGTATGCAAATACCAGAGTGACGCCAACCTGATCGGCGCCGTTTACAACTTCCAGCAGATCATGGAAGACGCGGCCTGATCCGTCCCGGCATATTACGTAAAAACAGAAGGAATCATTCCTTCTGTTTTTTGTGCCATTATTTTGTCTTTTCCAGCAGATCCGTGCACATCCATTCGGTGAATTTCTTATTCTCCTCCACATGCGGTGAATGCGCGGAATTCTCAAATACGATGAATTCCTTTGGTTCTTCCCCGCTGAGACTGTCATAATAGTCTTTCGCTGCCCCGATCGAAGTCATGTGATCATATTTTCCCATCAGGAAGAAAGCCGGGATCGGATATGACTTTACGATATCCGTCAGCGGTTTTTTCATTGCCTGCATCGCGAGCGGATACGCATAGCGCATAGCGCCGTAGAAGAACTTGATGCCGTCTGTTATGTTATATTCCGGTCCTGTCATAACATTCATCATGAACTCCCTGCCGGCATTGGTTTTTTCCCGTTCCGCGAATTTGTATTTGCGCACATATTTCCGCGGACAGATCGCATCGCCTTTTTCCACCTTCGGACGTACCTTCTCCAGGGCTTTCACATCCTTTTTATTACCCGCTTCCTTTGCTGCCTCGATGCACGCATCAATGGATTCCATCTCTGCTTTCACCATGTCGGACATCTGGCCGATCCCGATATAGGCTTTGTAGTACAGGGAATCTTTATGGACTGCCTGTGTAGCAAGGTACGTGCCGTAGGAATGGCCCAGGATGTACACTTTTTCCTGATTCAGGTAATAACAGATATAGGCTGTAAGGGCCAGCAAATCATTCACGTGGACATCTGCTGTCAGTTTGGAATAATCCTTCAGGAATTCGAGTGATTTTCCTGCCCCGCGCTGGTCATAATGCACGATGGTAAAGTGTTCTTCGAGTTCCTTTTCATACTTTTTGATAATCGGGATATCGGTGCCGCACGGTCCCCCGGTCACGCACAGCAGAACCGGGTTCCTGCGGTCTTTTCCGCGGATCATGACTGCGAGTTTTGTATCATTGATGGGAACTTTGCGCATCTCATAGATCGCCTGCTCACCGTCAATTTTCGTTGTATGACCCTTTGCGGCCATCCTGTAGAGAACCAGAGCGGCCGGCGGCAGCAGCATCAGTTTTCTGAACATCATGTTCTCATCCTTTCCGGATATAATCGGCGACGATCATACCGCTTTCCAGCTGTACCCCGACCAGACGTTTGATATCAACGACGGAGTACTGGGTCGCTTCTTCCACTTCTTTGGAAAGATCCAGCAGGATCTGTTCCATCTCTGCAATGATCCCGTTCAGCATCTCTTCTTCCTTCGTGCCGGGACGTCTGTCACGCTCGAATTTAGCGCCGCGGATCAGGGATCCCCATGACAGCATCTGGTAAAAGCGGGTCACGATCAGGTTATCGAATTCTTCGGATACCTTGCACGGCTTTTCATTATCCTTGTTCTGACGGGCAAAGTTCAGTTCGGTCTCATGATTGATCTTTCTCTTTTCCAGACTCTTGGCAACGATCTTGACAAATACATTGTCCGGACCGCAGAGATCCTTGTACTGGTCAAAGTAATATGCCATCCGGTTCTGTGCTTCAAAGCCCTGCTCGATTCCTTTCACAACTGCATCCAGACGCGGATAATCCAGTTCTGTTTCATCCTTGATCTTCGGAGAGTAGAAATATGGAAGTTCCGCAACAAGGCAGAATGTCCCGTATTTCGAAGCATAGGAATCAGAGCTGTCCCCGGCAAACATCTGTTCTGCCGGATCGCCTTCCCCGTATTTCTCCGCAAAGTCATATTCATCCGCCATGCCGAGCATCTTGTATATTGCTTTGGCAAACTGCGGGATAAACGGTGCTTCCGGTTCACCGAGGTGGAGCGGCACATTCTGCTTTTCCGCCGCGGCATGGAGCTTTTCATAGATCTCCGGCGCCTCTCTCGTCAGATACCAGTACGCACCGCCGAATCCGGCATTGTGCAGTGAAAACATGAATGCCGGTTTTGTTTTGTCTATGATATCCATCAGAACCCTGGTCTCCGGCATAGGTGTATCCCATTTGTAGTTCTTGTAATCAAACGGGAATGTCCATTCCGGCTGCTCACTGCCGATCGGGCGGTAGAAGTTCTTCGCGTAGTTGTACAGCGTAAACGGTCCCTTGAACCATCCTTCATTCAGCTGTGTTCCGTCCGCATCGATGCTCTTGATCAGATACCATGTATAATCGAATTCCTTCCGGAACTCCTCATGTTCGCACAGATATCTGGAGAAATATTCGAGCATCATGCATCCCATCGGTTCATTCGGATGCGGGCAGCCGAACATGAATGCGTTTTTGCTGCCATTACCGATCTTCAGGCAGTAGATCGGATGTCCCTTCGTTGTCTTTCCCGCTTCCCACATCGTAACGATATCCGGGAATTCCTCCGCCAGCTTCCGCGAACTTTCGTCCATTTCGTCCACTGTCAGAAACACTTTGTAATCCGGAATGTTGTTTAACAGATGTTCAAAATTCATATTATTCCTACTTTCTGTAAAGGCAGAGACTTTCATCTCTGCCCTCTTTTGTTCTGGTTAATACAGGTTATTACTTATCCAGCCAGACGTATGTCATTTCGGAGAAGCCTGCTTTTTCCATGGAGCCGCCGTCCTTCTCAGAGAATGACGGATGTCCCTTGATGTAGCTGTACATCGGCATCTTATCCATATAGTCGACCATGTTCAGGTTCGGAATATCTTCAGCGAGGTATTCCTGTACCTTCTTGATCAGCTCATTCTGTTTTGCTGTGTCAGGTTCTCTGTTCGCTTCTTCATACAGCTTGTCAACTTCCGGATTGCTGTAACGGGAGTAGTTGATCATGCCGTTTGTAACAAGACGTTTTCCTGTAGCGACAACATCCGGTCCCTGGAATCCGCCCATCCAAGCCATTTCATAGTCACCCGGTTCAACTTTTTCAGACCAGATCGTGTAGTCGAGAGAGTCAATCTTCAGATCGATACCGATCTTTTCCATGTTGGCCTTGATGACCTGTTCAACTTCAGGGAGACCAGCCTGTGATGTGAATGTAATGTGCAGGTAGTAGCCCTTGTCATCCTTCTTATATCCAGCTTCTTCGAGGATCTGCATTGCCTTGGCAGGATCATAATCCGGAAGTTTGTATTCTTCGTTATGAGCATCCTTGTAAAGCAGCGGGATGAAGTATTCGGAAGCCGGCTTGATTCCGGATGTTCCCTTTTCGGAAACTTCCTGACGGTTCAGACCTGTTGCGATCGCACGGCGGACTGCCGGGTCAGCACACTGTCCCTTTTCGGTGTTGAATACGATATACCACGGAGACGGCCAGAGCTGTTCGATCCACTGATATTTATCAGTTTCTTTTTCGAGATCACCGAATTCAGATTCTGTATAATACCAGGATTCATCGATCTCACCGTTGAGCCAGGACTGGTAGCATGTTGTCGCATCCGGTTTAACTGTGTAGATTACACGGTCCAGAAGCGGCTGGTCACCGAAATAGTTCTCGTTCGGAACGATCTGGATGTCTGTACCCTTGTTCCACTGGTCGAGTTTGAATGGTCCTGTGCCTACCGGGTTCTCGTTTGCCGGGTTTGTCAGCCAGTCTGTGCCTTCATAGATGTGTTTCGGCAGGATGAATGTGCCATACCAGGAAACATTTCCCATGAAAGACGGATCCGGGTTCTTCATGTTGAAGACAACTGTCAGATCATCCGGTGTTTCGATGGTGTCAACATTCTCGAAAACACTTGCGAAAGCGAATTCCTGTTTGATGATCTCGTCATAAGTATACTTGACATCAGCTGATGTGCAGGGTTCACCGTCTGTCCAGACAACACCGCTCCTCAGATGGAATGTGTACTTCATACCATCGTCTGAAAGCTCATAGCTTTCAGCGAGGTCCGGTTTTGCCTCAAAGTCATTGCCAAGTTTGTATAAACGGCTGTAAAGATTCTGAACGATAGCGTAGTTGTAATCATCTGCAGTTGCGTCGGGGTTCAATGTTGTAGCTTCACCTGAAACACCGATGATATATGTGCCGCCCTTTTTGACTTCGCCGGCAGATCCACCGCTCTCTCCGCCATTAGCGCCGCTTCCGCCGCTGCAGGCAGCGAGTGCCAGTGCCAGTGTCAGGCCGAGAGCACCCTTGAGTAATTTTTTCATTCTTTCCTCCCTTAGATCTATGGTTACTTTTCCGAATATCCGGTTTCCCTGCGCCGGATCCTCCGGATCAGTATTACCCTAATTAAATAATGATTATTTCTGTGCGTCAACTTCAAAACAGGATACGATCCTTCCGTCTTTCCCTGTCTGGTATTCCGGATAGGACTTGAAACAGTGTTCCTTGGCGAACGGGCAGCGCGGTGCAAAGTAGCAGCCTGGCCCTGTTCCGATCGGTGTCGGCGGTTCGCCCGGGATCGGGATCCTCTCCCGTTTTTCATTCGGGTCAAGAGACGCGTTGTTGGAGATCAGCGCCCTCGTATACGGATGCATCGGATGATGCAGGATATCGTCTGTTCTGCCCATTTCAACGATCCGGCCGAGATACATGACTGCGACACGGTCGGAAATATAACGGGTCGTCGCAATATCATGCGAGATGAATACCATGGTCGCGTTTTTTTCACGCACCAGTTTCAGCAGCATGTTTATGATATCCGCACGGACGGATACGTCCAGCATGGATACCGGCTCATCGGCAACCAGGAAGCTCGGGTCCAGCAGCATGCTCCTGAGAATTGAAATTCTCTGCAGCTGTCCGCCTGAAAGTTCAAACGAATACCGGTCAAGGTAATCTTCCGGCGGCTGCAGGCCTGCTTCACGCATGATGTTCAGGACAATCTCCGTACGTTCTGCTTCATTCGCCCCGATATTGTGCATCTTGCAGGCATCCACAAGGATCTTGCGGATGGTATGCCGGGGATCAAATGTATCAAACGGGTTCTGGAAAACGATCTGCACCATCCGGTGGAATGACTTCCTGTCTTTCTTCAGAAGCGCCTGACTGTCGGTGCCGCTGATCGTGATCTCGCCTGATGTCGGTTTTTCCAGTCCTACCAGCACTCTGCCGAGCGTGGATTTTCCGCATCCGGATTCACCGATGACACCGAGGATCTCGCCTTTTTCCAGTTCAAAGGAAACACCGTCAACCGCTTTGACTTCCGCATTCTTGATCGTCCCCTTGTCTGTCGTGACCGCCTTTTTCTGACGGTAGTATTTCATTAAATCCTTTACGATGATCTCAGGCATTGTCTTCCTCCCCGAGCGGATAATGACATGCGGTATGCCAGTTTCCGGCGATCGTCTTCAGTTCGGGTTTTTCATTGAAGCATTTTTCCTTTGCGTACGGGCAGCGGTCCGCGAATACGCATCCTTTTGCGAGGACGGAAAGATCCGGCAGATTGCCCGGGATCCCCCTCAGTTCCGTTTTTTCACCCGAGAAGGACGGGAAGGAATTGAGCAGGCCCTTTGTATACGGATGTTTCGGCTTGACGAGTACATCCGTTACATCTCCGTCTTCCATCATCTGTCCCGCGTACATGACGACCACGCGCTTGCATGTGGAAGCGACGACTGATACGTCGTGCGTGATCATGATACGGGCGATATTCATATTCTTTTCCAGATCCATGATCTCATCGAGGATCTGGCTCTGCGTAACGACATCCAGCGCGGTCGTCGCTTCATCCATGATCAGCATCTCCGGCTGGAAGATCAGGCTCAGGGCGATCGCCACTCTCTGCATCATACCGCCTGAGAGCTCATGCGGATAGGAATCATAGACACGCGGCGGCAGATTGACGATCTTGAAGAGTTCGATGATCTTCGTTTTGATCTCTGCATCCGGTGTATCCGGATAATGGACTTTGTAGATATCCAGCATCTGCAGGCCGATCTTGTGGACCGGGCTCATGGCATTCATTGCCTTCTGGAATACTACGGACATATTGACCCAGCGGACTTCACGCAGGCGCTTTTCGGACATCTTGAAGATATCCTCCCCGTGCAGAAGTGCTTCACCGGTGATCTTCGCATTGCTGGGCAGAAGCCGCAGGATACCCATCGCCAGCGTACTTTTTCCGGAACCGGATTCGCCGACGATTCCCACGGATTCCTGTTCGTTCAGCGTCAGATTGACATTCTGAACGGCATAAACACTTTTATTCGGCATCTGATAGGTGATGCTGACATCTTTAACTTCCAGTAAACTCATGTCCTGCCTCCCTATTTCTGCTGTGTCATCTTCGGTGTGAGAACTTTCGTGAGTCCGTCACCGATCAGATAGAATGCCAGTACGGTAAATACGACCGCAAGTCCGGAGAAGGAAGTGATCCACCAGCATTTCGGCAGATATTTCTTTCCGGCATCGATGATCTGTCCCCAGGAAATGATATTCGGGTCACCGAGACCGATGAATGCCAGGCCGGCTTCCGAAAGGATGGCGCCGGAGATATTCATCGTCGTATTGGCGATGATCGGGAATATGCCGTTGGGGATAATATGTTTCCACAGGATCGAGGATTTGCTTTCACCCATTGCCTCTGCGCTGCGGATGAAAGTACGCTGCTTGAGCGAAATTGCCTGTGCGCGCATCAGACGCGCGTTGCCGACCCATGAAGTCAGACCGATGATGATCATGACATTCAGCATGGAACTTCCGTAGATCGCTACGATTAGGAGGATCAGGAAGAAGGACGGGATCATCAGGAACACATTCATGACTTCATTCAGAACTTTGTCGGTCTTGCCGCCGAAGAATCCGGCAACACCGCCGACTGTCGTACCAATGACAGCTGAAATGCTGGCCGCGATGACACCGATCGTCAGGGATGTGCGGGAACCGTAAATGATCTGGCTCAGAACACAGTGCCCGACGCCGTCTGTACCCAGCGGATATTCCGCACATGGTGCATGCAGTCTTTCATCATAGAGATAATACGGATCATGCGGTGCCAGCACCGGCGCGAAGATCGCCATGAGTATGAGCAAAGCAAGCAGGATCAGACCAATGCGCATCTGGGGAATACTCCAGGCACGCTTCAGAAAATCTTTAAACTTTTTCATTTCCTGCCTCCTCAGTCCTCATAACGGATACGCGGATCCGCATATGCATAGACAACATCCACGACGATCATCATGACCGCAACGGAAATAGACAGAAGCAGATAGATGCCGGACAGTACCGGATAATCCCTGGTCGTGATGGAATTGAGCATCAGACGGCCCATTCCCGGCCAGGCAAATACGATCTCGATAAAGGCAACACCGGTGATCATGTAAGCCATGGTGATGCCGACTACCGTGATGATCGGAAGCAGCGCATTTCGGAGCACGTATTTCCGGAAGATCTGCTTTTCAGGCATGCCGGTGGAACGGAGTGTCATAATATAATCTTCATTCATTGTTTCCATGACACTGGACCTGGTAATTCGGAAATAATACGGGATATTCAGGACTACCATCGTCAGGGTCGGCAGGATCATGTGATACCCGACATCCAGCACCCTTCTGAAACCCTGATAGTTCTCACGGACATTGTACATGCCGGAAGTAGGCAGAAGATGCAGTGTGCTGGAGAAAAGAAGGATGATCATCAGACCGAGCCAGAATGCAGGCGTCGAATCAAAGAAATACGATATTCCGTTGAGGATCGTATCGAATTTGCTGCCCTGATGCTGTGCGGCATGCACGCCGAGCAGGATCCCGACTGTGATCTCAATGATCAGACCGACGACCGCAAGCAGGATCGTAGCGCCGAAACGCTCACCGATGATCGTCATGACCGGGCGGTTGGAAACATAGGAAAATCCAAAATCACCGTGCAGCAGCTGTTTGATGTACAGAACGAACTGCACCATGATCGGCTTATTCAGACCATACCTTTCCTGCAGCGCAAGAATCGTCGCAGGATTCGGGTTTTCCTTGCCGGCCAGAAGCCTGGTCGGATCGCCCGGAGCCAAACGCATGAGAACAAAATTGAAGAGAACTGAAAAAAGAACGACCAGCGCTCCTGTCAGTACCCTTTTCCAAATGTATCGTTTCATGAATGTATCCCCTTTTTTTAAAATCAATACCGGACGTAGAGATAATGAAGTAAAAACTAATACCTAGTATATATGAAAAAGACCATGCGTTCAAATCCTCTATGGTATTTCCCTGTTATTCTTCATATCCTCCCTATATAATAAAAAATGCAGATATTAGGAGGAAATGAAAAATGCTCATTAAAAACGGCCGTATTCATGACGGCAAAGGAAATGTTTTTCAGAGCGATATCCTGGTGCAGGACGGCATGATCCGTAAAATCGCACCGGGGATAGAAGCAGATGATTCCGAGATCATAGACGCAGAAGGCAAAGAGATCCTTCCGGGATTTATCCAGGCATTATCCGCCTGGGGAATCAACGGATCCGCAACGGAAATACGTCCTTCCGCAAACGATAATGACGAGACAAGCGATCCCGTAACGCCGCATCTGGATGTCCGCTATGCATTCAACGGCAGGGCTGCGACGGTTCAGCAGCTCGGCGCATTCGGCCTCTGCGTGATCGGTGTGACGCCGACCGACAACAATCTCTTCGGCGGTACAATGGCAGTCTTTGAAGTTGATGGTGTAAACCCGTATAAAATGTGCATCAGGCCGTATGCGGGCATGAAAGCCTCTGTATGCAAAAGAATGAAGGATATCTACGGAAAGCGAAACGCGGCGCCGATGACAAAGATGTGGATCTTTGAACAGCTGCAGGAACAGTTCCGTCAGGCAAAAGAATACAAAGTCGAGGAAGGCAAGGAACGGAACATGAAGCTCGAAGCGCTCAGAAGAGTGCTGGACAAGGAACTTCCCCTGTTCCTGAGCATTGATAATGAGCAGGATGCCCTGCATGCATTTGAGATCCTGAAGCCGTATGACATCGATCTCGTATTATGCAATGCATATGATATCCACGCAGATTCCGCATGGATCCTGGAAAACAAGATCCCCCTGATCGTCCGTTCCTCCAGCATGACCATGGATGACGATGCCATGAAGCTGGATCTGAAAGGCATCGCGGAATTATACGAAAAAGGCCTGGACGTCGCTTTGTCCGGTGTCGACAGTTCCTTCCAGATCAGGGAGGACGTCCTCTGGCTGGGCATTGCCATGATGAAGATACTGAAAGATGAAAAGAAAGTTCTTCCTATGATGACATCGATCCCGGCGAAACTGCTCGGTGTCGGTGACGTGACAGGATCCATCGAAGAAGGCAAAAGAGCGGACCTCGTGATCTGGAGCGCGGATCCCCTGGAAACATACCGGGCGGAGATCATCACAACATACATGGGCGGCAAGGCGATCTACCGCAAAGGAGATGAACTCAGATGCATGTAATCAAAAACGGCACGGTCTATACGATGAAAGACAGTTCTCCTTTCAAAGGGGATATCCTCATTTCCGATGACGGAAAGATCAAAGCGATCGGAACCGATCTCGGCACACCGGACGCGGAAATAACAGACGCGGAAGGAAAGACAGTCATCCCGGGATTTGTCGATGCGCATTCCCATATCGGCGGCGT
>CACZPD010000103.1 GCA_902782955.1 uncultured Erysipelotrichaceae bacterium | reverse complement strand
TATTTCCAAAACAGCCAGAGATTCATCTCTGACTGTTTTTTTGTTGTATAATGAACTGGAGGAGATGATATTATGACAACTGCTAATAAACTGACACTTCTCAGGATCGCCCTGATCCCTGTTTTCCTCGGTGTCCTGTATGCCGGCTTCCCCGGATGCCGTTACTGGGCACTGGCCATATTTGTGATCGCCAGTCTGACCGATTTCCTGGATGGATATATTGCCAGACACTACAACCAGATCACCAATTTCGGAAAGTTTATGGATCCGCTTGCGGACAAGGTGCTTGTCATGGCAGCGATGTGCTGGTTCGTGGAATGCGGACAGATGCCTGGCTGGATCCTCGCGGTTGTCCTGCTTCGTGAATTTGCTGTTTCCGGCATGCGTCTGGTCGCGGTCGAACAGGGACGTGTCATTGCAGCTGCGTGGTCGGGAAAAGTCAAGACCTTCTGCACGATGATCTGCCTCGGCCTGATGATGCTGGATATCCCGCCGTTCCTCAATACCGTCTGCATTATCATCATTGCCGCAACGACCATCTATTCCGGCATTGAATATTTCATCAAAAACATCGACGTGTTCAAAAACGCCGACTGAGATCAGAACACAGACTGTCTCCGGACAGTCTTTTTTTTGCAAAAGAAAACTGCGGTTCCCTGAGGAGCCGCAGCTTTAATTATGTGTATGTGATTTCAGAATCAGAACTGGACGAATGCCGGTGTGTCTGCCGGTGCATCCAGGCACTTCTTCAGCTCGTCATCGAGCTTCAGCAGTGTGATGGAGAAGCCTTCCATATCCAGGGATGTCATGTAGTTGCCGACGATGGTCTTGTAGATCTTGATGCCCTTTCCGTCGAGAACTTCCGCTACATGCTTGTTCGCTACGAAGAGTTCCATCAGCGGTGTGCCGCCCATGCCGTTTACCATAACAGCAACTTCGTCGCCTTCATTATAGATGCCTTCTGCGAAGATCTTTTCCAGAAGCTTGTCAGCGATCTCGTTGACTGTGCTCATCTTTTCACGGTGTGTTCCAGGTTCGCCATGGATACCGATACCGATCTCAATCTCATCTTCTGCCAGATCGAAGCTCTTCTTGCCGGCTGCCGGTACTGTGCAGGCATCTACTGCCATACCCATGGAACGTACGTTTGCGATAACCTTTTCCGCAATTCTCTTGACATCAGCGAGTTCCCCGCCTGCTTCTGCGCATGCGCCTGCCAGTTTGTGAACAAAGATCGTTCCTGCGATACCGCGGCGTCCTGTTGTCCATGTACTGTTCTCTACAGCTACGTCATCAGCGACGATGACCTGGTCAACTTCAACACCTTCGTCACGCGCCATATCAGCTGCCATTTCGAAGTTCATAACGTCGCCGGTGTAGTTCTTGATAACAAGCAGAACACCCTTGCCGCCGTTCGCTGCCATAATGGCTTCGTAGATCTGATCCGGTGTCGGGGATGTGAATACTGCACCGGCAACCGCGCCGTCCAGCATACCTTTTCCGACAAATCCGCCGTGTGCCGGTTCATGTCCGCTTCCGCCGCCTGAGATCAGGGCTACCTTGCCATCAGATCCGCCTGCACGTACCAATACTTCCAGGCCTTCCAGACGCTTGACATACTGCGGATAAGCTTTCACCATACCGTCAAGCATTTCGTCAACAATGTTGTCGACTTCGTTGATAAGTTTCTTCATACTGTCCTCCTTTGAAGAATTTTACCTATTTGGCGCTTCGAACGCCCAGCCGCTCCCTGCGGCTATATTCCTGTTAAATGATCAACCCTGCAGTTTTTTAAAACCGCGTGTTTCTTCCGCCGCTTCGATCACTCTTTCGAAACTGGATCCGATGGACGCTTCCACAGCAGCTACGATCGCACCTTCGACGATCGGCGCGTCAGCGATCTGCACCGGGAATTCCCCGTCGATGAAATCCACAGCAGTTTCCGCGCTCATGATGTCGCTGCCGATATCCGCAAGGATCACGACACCGTCACCGTCATTCGCATTCTGGCAGGCTTCCATGATGCGCATGGCATCTGTTCCGATCGTCCCGTCTTCGAGTCCGCCTGCCGCATAGAGACCCTTGAAATCCTGGGCCATTTCCTGTGCGAGGTCTTTTACTCCCTCTGCTATCTTCCAGCTGTGGGAAACAATTGCGATGCCTACCATATGATGTTTACCCCTTGATGAAGTCGCGGATCGTCTTCAGTGTAAGTGTTGCGGATGTGGCACCCGGATCCTGATGTCCGATACTGCGGTCTCCGAGATAACTTGCACGTCCCTTTGTGGCACGGATCGTCTTGGTGAATTCAATGCCCTTTTCCGCTGCTTCCACTGCCGCGTCAAGTCCTTCGCCGATGTTTTTGCCTTCCGCGATGGCTGCCTTGTAAGCTTCCAGCGCCGGGAACAGTGAATCCAGCATGGTCTTTTCACCCTGGACTGCTTTGCCGCGCTTCTGGATGCCGGCGATCGCAGCTTCCAGTGCTGCCGTGAAATCATCAGCTTCGAGTTTTGTCTTGCCGTTCAGTACCTTGGCCGCTTCCATATAAGCTGTTCCGTACAGCGGACCGGATGCGCCGCCTACTGTGGAAAGAAGTGTCATGCCGGTCTTCTTCAGAACCTTGCCGATATCTTCCTCATCCTGCGCGACTTTTTCTTCGACTGCCGCGAATCCGCGCGACATGTTTACACCATGGTCCGCGTCACCGATCTCGCGGTCGAGATCTGTCAGAAAATCCTTGTTTTCATGAATGGTTTCTCCAATTTTTGCGATGCATTCATATGCCCTGCTTGCCATTGTTCTTCCTCCTTAATTATCACAAACAATCAGCTGCTTTCTAAACTTTATACGGACTGGATTTTTCCAGCTGTTCAATGATGCTCTGCGTCCTGTCGCGGAACTGTTCCGCCGTGACGCCGAATGCATTGAGAATGGCATTCTGCTTTCCGCTGACGATCTGGTCATGACCGTATTTCCCGTCCTGTCCCCGGATGAGCTCGATCCTTTCCAGTTCCTTCAGGATGCCGGATACCGTCATATGCTTCAGTACGGAATCCGGATCTTCCCGCTCATCCAGAATACGTTTGTAGATCCTGGCCCGTACGATCAGCGCAACGAATTCCACGAATGATTTTCCCGCCGAGGATTCATTCCGGTATTCCTCGGAGAACGGATCCAGATAATTCCGGTCCGCGTGGAACAGTTTTTCTGTTTCATCCCTGATGGTGTAAAGATGGAATGCCTCCCGGGCAGTCATCTTCTCAGATGTGATGATCAAGAAGTATCCGCACAGTCCGAGTTCCTTGTTTACGGCATCCTTCTTCATGGAAAAATCCTGAAGGATCCCATGTTCATCGATCATCAGGTCAAAGTATTTTGTAACGGATGATTCCGCTGTAAACGCATGGCCGCATCTGCTTTTCAGATAAAGGTTGATCCGGCGGATCCGGATCCTGACTTCTTCTTCATCCAGGCGGCGCAAACGCGGACTGTAGAAAAAATGATAACTGAATTCACGTTCCGGATCCTCGTACATATGATCCTGAACGGTCATCCCGTGCAGATCATACGATCCGACGATATTCCTACGGTTTCTTTCAAATGTCCCTTTATACTTCAGGATCATTTCTTCCGACCGCGGATATGATCTTCCGGACCGGATCAGGATCTTATAACCGCTTTTAACGGCATCGAGGATATTGTCTTTCCCGAAGCCTTTGTCAAATACGCATGTGATATTGCGGTAACCGTATTCCTCCGCTGTGCGGACGGCTGTTTCCACACGGGTATACTCCCCGGTCCCGGCCGGGAACATGATCGGGAACAGCGGGTCGGAATTCGATGCGTCATACGCAATGGCATATGATACAGCTTCCCCGCGCTCATCACCCGGCGCAGCAGGCTCATTGTTTCCCGATTCCTTATCTCGCATGGAAGAACCGAAGAATATGCATACAGGCACTGTATGGTCCCTGGAATTATTCCATAATTTAAGCGATTCTTCCGCTCCCTTTTCCCGCAGGCTTTTCAGGAATAACGCGATCTCCTGGTCGCTGTACACATGCATCTCCCTGCCTGCCGAGGGATGCTGGTAGGCATAATCCGAGAAGTGCTGGCCTGCGCTGTTCTCATAGATCAGGGAATAAGCTACAAGATCCATAAGTAAAGCCAGGTTTGCTGTTCCTACCTGTTGTCTGAGCAGTTTACTGATGCCGGATTCGTGCATGATCTGCTCGAACAGGATACAGGATCCGATGCGCAGACAGCTGCTGCGGTCCGCAGACAGCGATTCATCGAGAAGGTCTGTGCCGGAGAAATATTTCAGATAATTTTCGTTCGGCTGCATCATGTCCGGATCGTTTTTGGAAAGCTTGCCGATCATGACGCGCTTTGGAATGTTGAACTTTCTTTCCGGTGCATACTCTCTCGCGTATTCATAGCTGACGTATACCGTAGAGCCCTTTTTCCGCAGGGTGATCTTGCCCGGCACGTCAGGTATTTTCACCAGCCGATTCAGATACATCAAAGCCTCTTTCTAATCGAAATTATTCCATGTGTATTGAGTGTAACTTACTTCATTTACATATTAGCATATTCCACCCTTTCAAACAATGATAAACGGCTATTATTACCCAATATTTCATCGTTTTTACACTTCTGTTTTTTTGAGTGACACTCTTACGTTTTTCATTGTCTTTTCTTTTTTGACAGTGTCATACGGATAAGATGGAAAAAGCATAAGAAAAGACATCTTTCCGGATGGAAAAATGTCCTTTTTAATGTCTTCTGTAATCAGCCGATCCCCTTGGTAAACGGCGGTACTTTGGTGCTGCTCACACCGGCCAGCGCTTTGACGATCAGTTCATGGTCCTTGCCTTCATGGAGACCGCTGACCTGTACTACTGCCGCGATCTTTCCCTTGACATACAGCGGGAAAGCACCGCCGCTGATCAGATGTACCCCGTCATTGATCCATTCAGAATAGGACCGGTCCATCATGTATTTTGCGTAGACCCAGGCGCTGCTGTGGCCGCTGTCCAGCACACTCTGTTTTTTGCCGTCCATATACTTCAGATTGGATGCCTTCTTGCCGTCCATGACATACTGGAACACAGTCAGGTCATCACTGCAGCGGTCGATCCGGACCGCGACAGGACCGTCATATTTCTGTACCTC
>CACZPD010000102.1 GCA_902782955.1 uncultured Erysipelotrichaceae bacterium | reverse complement strand
CGATTTCGATTGTTCTGTCAATACTTTCGAGTAAAAAAATCAAGAAAAAAAACACCCATACTGTTTTCAAGTATGGGTGTGTGCATCTTTACTTCAGCACATGCTTAACTTAATGACGTTGAGCTCAGCTCCTTTTTTATATCAGTCCCCTTGCTTTGGATTCCCGGATCAGGAATGCCATGGATGTCGTTTTGGCATCATCAATCTCGCCTTTCATAACGGCATCGATGATCTCATCCAGTGTCATGCGGATCATTTCAATGTTTTCATCATCATCAAAGTTCACGCCGACGAAGCGTCCTGTCTTCGCGTAGTAAAGATCGATGACCTCCGTGTCATATGCGGGTGTCGGTACGATCTTTCCCAGATAATAAAAGTCTTTTCCTTCATAACCTGTTTCTTCGGCGATCTCGCGCTGCGCGGTCGTAAACGGGTCTTCCCCGCGTTCCTTTTTGCCGGCCGGGAATTCCAGCATGACTCTTTCCTGCGCGTAGCGGTACTGGGTCACCATGAAGAACTTCCCTTCTTCATCTTCCAGCGCAATGCCTACACCGCCCGGATGTTCCACGACTTCCCTGACCGCCTGACGTCCGTCCGGCAGTTCCGCCTGGTCACGCCGCAGATTGACAACGATACCGTTGAAGAGATAATCCTTTTTCAATGTTTTCTCATACTGTTTCATATTCTTTGTTCTCCGAAATCATTTTATTTGAATTCGGGTTATTTTGAAATATGATTATGGCAGGAAATGAGGACTGTATTATGAAGAAAGTATATTTTGCCGGATCCATACGGGGAGGAAGAGAAGATACATCCCTGTACAATGAGATCATCAGCTTTATCAACAAGACCGATATCGTCATGACTGAATTTGTCGGTGATATCGAATACAGCGCCGAACCGGGAACACTTTCTCACGAACAGGCGATCTATACGAAGGATACGACCATGCTGAAGGACGCTGATATCGTCATAGCCGAGTGCACAAGGCCTTCCCATGGTGTCGGTTATGAACTCTGCTACGCGGAGCGCTACGAAAAGCCTGTATATATCATCTACCGGCCGGGCGATCATAAGCTCAGTGAGATGCTGACAGGAAATCCGTACTTTACCGTTTATACGTACAACACACGGGAAGAGCTTTTTGCCATCCTCAAACTGATCCTGGACCAGGCTGACTGCTGATATACAAGGCAAGGTAAAACCATGAGCAGAGAATACTGGAAACCATCCAACATGCTGTATCCGATACCTGCAGTACTGGTATCCTGCGCCGATGAGGAAGGAAACGCCAATGTCATGACTGTCGCATGGGCAGGAACCATCTGTTCCGACCCGGTCATGGTATCTGTATCGATCCGGAAAGAGAGATATTCCCATGACATCATTGCGCGTACAGGGGAATTCGTGATCAGTCTTACAAACCGTAAACTCGCAAAAGCGGCAGATTACGTCGGTGTACGTTCCGGACGGCAGATCGATAAATTTTCCCTGGATGGGGATCTGAAACTGACGAAGCTGCCTTCAAAGCATATCAAGGCACCGGGAATAGCTGAAAGCCCCGTATGCCTGGAATGCAGGGTAAAGCAGATCATCCCGCTTGGCTCCCATGATATGTTCATCGCGGAAGTTCTCAGTACGGATATCGATGACGCCTATCTGGATGAAAACGGAAGATTTGATCTTGGTAAAGCAGACCTGATCGCATACAGCCACGGTGAATATTTCGCTCTGGGTGAGAAACTGGGAAAATTCGGCTATTCCGTCCGGAAGAAAAAACCGGCACGCAGGCACACAAAAAAGAAATAATAATGAGGCAGCGGCATTACATCCGCTGCTTTTTCTGACGATAAAAAAAGCTCTCCGTCACTATACGAAGAGCCTGCCGGACCATGTTCTCAGATCTGTTTTTCCAATTCAGCGATCTTTTTCGTGATAAATTCCATAAGTTCTTTTTTAATTACGGAATCCTTTTCTTCTTTTTCCAGCATTGCCAGAATGTTTCTCGCTGCCTGCAATTCGCTTTGAATATCGTTCACAGTTACTCCTCACTTTCTATTCAAAATGTGTACGATTCCGCTCATGATTCCGCCAGTTTTCCGTACATCCCGAAAAACATCCTAAAAGAAAAAATGACCGCAGAAACTGATACTTTGCACAATCTCATAAATGCTGAAATGCTATAATGATTACACAGAAAAAATGTACACATTTCAGCTCGGCCGGTTACAGTACAGCTGTGTGTACATTTTCTTTTTCGTATATTTTTGCCCTGTATCTGAATCCGCTCAAGGACATATTCAGTGCTTTCGCTGCCTCCCTGTTTGAAAGCTTTCTTTCCGACCATTTGCGGAATACTTCCTCAAAATTATCCGGAAGCGGTTTTCTCGGTCTTCCGAATTTGACTCCCCTTGCTTTGGCGGCCGCGATTCCTTCCGCCTGTCTTTGACGTATATTTTTCCGTTCCGTTTCTGCCACAAAGGACAGGACCTGCAGGACGATATCTGCGAGAAATGTACCCATCAGGTCTTTTCCCCTCCTGGTATCCAGAAGAGGCATATCAAGGACAACTATATCTACCTTTTTTTCTTTTGTGATATATCTCCATTGTTTCTGGATCTCTTCATAATCCCTGCCAAGCCTGTCGATGCTGAGAATACAGATGAGATCGTTTTCCCTGATTTTCTTCATCAGGCTGTTGTACTGCGGACGGTCAAAATCTTTTCCGGACTGTTTATCCACATAGACGTTTTTCTCCGGGATCTTCATATCTTTCATTGCATCCAGCTGTCTGTTTTCGTTCTGATCTTTACTGCTGACTCTTACGTAACCATAAATATTGTGCATATTTTCTCCTTCCTGTTCGTGCACAATGTCATAAAGCAGACTGAACTACGGGCAAAAATATAGAAACAGCAGATACCGCATGTCAATGAAACTTTTCAGTACAAATGTTATCCCTCACTATTATATACGAATATTCGGATATCTGTATTCAAAAAGAACGGGTCAGTCTGCCCGTTTCTTCAATTTCAGCAAATATTCCATGAGGACTTCCTGATCACGCTGTCCTAAAGATTGATAAGTCATCAGGATATCGTGTTCCGCCGAACCTTTCCTGATGATCATGACATCGCTGTCATCTTCCAGCAGTTCGTACGGGGTGATCTCCAGGGCATGGCAGATCGCCATGATCTTCTCCGCGTTCGGATTGACTTTCTTTCCCTTCCAATCACTGACCGTGGTCGGAGGTATACCCGTTCTGCGTGAGAATTCCCTCTGTGACATGCCTTTTTCTTTCAGGACTTCAAATATCTTTTCCCAGACCTGCATCATTCTTCCTCATTATCTTTCTGATCGTATCAATGATCGTTTCATCCGCCGGAAGCCATCTGACCTGATCCAGTTCATCTTCCTTCAGCCACCGTATCGCTTCGTGTTCCGTCAGGACGGGTGTTCCTTCCTCGATCTCCGCCCGGAAGCACTGCATGGACAGATGAAAATCAGGATAGTCATATTCAATGGTTCCGAGAAGATCTTCGACACGGATCTGCATCCGCAGTTCTTCGCGGATCTCCCGTTTCAGCGCTTCCTGCGGTGTTTCTCCGTTCTCGATCTTGCCGCCGGGAAATTCCCACCAGTCTCTGAACTCCCCGTATCCTCTCTGCGTTGCCAGGATCCGGCCGTCTTTCTGTATGACGGCAGCGACAACATTTACCGTTTTTCTTTCTTCAGGCATACAGAAATCATATACCTTGTTCTGTCATTTCCGCAATGCGGCTGTTTACACTTCCCACTGCGCTTTAAACAGTGATGAATAGAATCCGCCCGCTTCCAGAAGTTCCTCGTGCGTTCCCTGCTCGATGATGTTTCCGTGCTGCAGGACAAGGATCAGGTCTGCCTTTTTTACGGTTGACAGTCTGTGCGCGATGATGAATGTCGTCTTATCACGGCACAGTTCCGTCATGGCTTTCTGGATCTTCATTTCAGTATTGGAATCGACATTGCTGGTAGCTTCATCCAGTATCAGCATTCTGCTGTCATTGAGCATTGCCCGCGCAATGGTCAGAAGCTGCTTCTGTCCTTTGGAAATATTGACGCCGTCATCGGTCAGAACGGTGTCATATCCGTTTCTGAGCGACATGATGAAATCATGGATCTCCACCGCTTTGCATGCCTCGATGACTTCTTCCTTTGATGCATTGTCTTTTCCGTATGCCACATTTTCAAAGATGGTGCCTTCAAACAGCCAGGTATCCTGCAGGACCATGGAGAACTCCTTCCGCAGGGAATTCCGCGTGCAGTGCAGGATATCATGCCCGTCTACCGTGATCGTGCCGCTGTCGGGATCATAGAACCGCATCAGCAGGTTGATGATCGTCGTCTTGCCGGCGCCTGTCGGTCCCACGATTGCGACCATCTTTCCGCTTTCCGCCGTCAGGTTCAGCCCGTGCAGGACTTCCTTTTCTTGTGTATAGCCGAAATGCACATCACGGAATACGACTTCCCCTTTTGTTTTTTCAAGAACATGGTCCTCTGCGCCGTCCGCCGGTTCTGCCGGTTCATCGATCAGGGCAAATACCCTGCGCGCTGCCGACAGGGACGACTGCAGTTCACCCATGATCTCCGCCATACCGCTGATCGGTCCGGAGAACCGTTTGGAATACAGGATAAAGGCAGAGATATTGCCGACTGTGATCTGTCCGTGCAGATACAGCAGTCCGCCGAGACCTGATATCAAAGCAAGGGAAAGATTGTTGATGAACATGATCGTCGGTCCGACGATGGATCCCTGATAATCCGCCTCATAGTACGTATCAACAGCTTCCAGGTTCTTTTCATCAAATGACGCGATCATCGTTTCTTCCCTGCCGTAGGCTTTGATCGTCTTATGCCCGGAGAGCTTTTCTTCGACAAATCCGTTCAGTTCCCCAAGCTTGCGCGAACGCTTCGAGAACAGGGGCCGCACTACACCTGCCCTGTGCTTCGTGATGAATATGATGAGCGGTGTCGTGACGAAGAATACAACACAGAGTCTCGGTGATATTCTGAGCATCATGAGGAAGGAGCCTGTCACGGTAATGATCGAAGTCATGACTGTCACGAGGTCGGAAGAAAGCGATGTATTGATCGTATCGATATCATACGAGATCCTTGAAATGATATCCCCTGCCTGGTTCCGGTCAAAAAACCGCACCGGAAGGACAAGCAGATGCTCGAATACCTCTTTCCGCATTTCGTGCGTGATACGTGAAGATACTTTGATCAGAATGATATGCGCGATATAGGCAAACAGGCTGCTTGCCGCAACGAACGCGAACATCTTCCCGCACAGCATAAATACATTTCCGAACGAAACACTTCCCGGTGTCCCGATCGCGTCGATCGCCTTTCCGGAATAATACGGGATCATCAGGGCTGCCGCATTGCCGGTCACGGAGAACAGGACTGCCCCGGCAAGCATCCACTTATGACGCAGAAGATAACCGCCCAGACGGATCAGTGTTTCGGAAGAATTCTTTTTCTTTTCTTTATCCTTCAAAAAGAGCACCTCCCATCTGTGATTCGGCGATCGCGGCATACAGTTCATTTGTCTTCAGCAGTTCCTCATGTTTTCCCATGCCTGCCGGTCTGCCGTGATCAAGAACCAGGATCTGATCGCAGTGCTGGATCGAGGAGATCCTCTGCGCAATGATGATCCGGGTCTTATCCGCGTAATTCTCTGCCGCTGCTTTCCGCAGTGCGGCATCTGTTTTGTAATCCAGCGCGCTGCTGGCGTCATCCAGGATCAGGAAAGGCGTATCCCCGGCAAAAGCACGGGCCAGCAGTACTCTCTGTTTCTGGCCGCCGGAGAGATTCATCCCCTTGACGCTCAGCTCGTAACCGTCCTTTTCCGGCAAAGCGGAAATGAATTCATATGCCTGCGCATCCTTCTCTGCCTGCATCAGTTTTTCATCGCTGATCTCCCTCCCGAAACGGATATTGTCAGCGATCGTTCCGCCGAACAGGAAATCATTCTGCATGACCGTACCGAAAAGGGAACGCAGCGCGGAAGGCTCATAACTGCGCACATCCTTTCCCTGCACATAGATCTGTCCTCTGCCGGCATGATAAAAATGCAGAAGGAGGGAAACGATCGTGCTCTTGCCGGATCCGGTCGCGCCGATGATCCCGAGCTTTTCCCCTTTCTTCAGCCGGAAGGAAATATTCTCAATATTATTGCGTACATTCAGATAGGAAAACGAAACATCCCGGAATTCCAGCTCATACGCCGGATCACCTGCCGGACAGTCTTCCGGCTTCCAGTCTTTTTCACTCGTACTGTTCAGTACTTCCATGATCCTGCCGGAACTGGCCATACCTCTCGAATACATGATGAACATACGGCTTACAGCCATCATGGCACGGGAGATCATCTGGAAGTAGGACATGAACGCCAGGATCTTTCCTGTCTCCGATATGCCGGCATTGACACGCCACGCCCCGACGATGATGACACCCATCATACCCGAATACAGGAACAGGTTCATCAGCGGGTCGATCATTGCCATCTTGCGGCTGGCATGCACTTCCTGGTTTTTCAGTTCCGTATTCACATGGTCAAACCGGTTCTTCTCCTTCTCTTCACGGGTCAAAGCCTTGATGACACGGATGCCCTGCGCATTTTCACGGACGACGCCGGCCATCCTGTCGCTTGCTTTCTGCACAAGCGAAAAAAGCGGAATACCCTGCGAAGCGCGCCAGACGATCAGGACTGCCATAAACGGAATGACCGCAAGAAAAACCAGGGAAAGCACCGGTTCCAGGATAAACGTAATGATGAGTCCGCCGATCGTTATGATCGGAGCCCTGACACCCATTCTCTGCATCATGCCGATCATGCGGTGAACATGATAAGTATCGCTCGTCAGCCTGCCTTCCAGGGAGGGTATCGTATATTCATCTGTTTTTGAACAGGTCAGATACAGCGTTTTTTCAAACAGGTCGTGCCGGATCTTCTGTGTGATATTGCGTGCTACCCGGGAAGCATTCCGGTTGGCAAGAATATTGAACAACCATGCCAGAAGCGCGCATACGACCATGATCACACACCAGATGATGATCCCCTTTGCGTCACCGGCAGGAACGATGTCATCGATGATGCGGGAGAGGATCCCCGGCAAAGCCAGTTCCAGAAACGTACCGGTCGTTTTTATGGCAAAACCGCCTGCCATCGTCCACAGGAACGGTTTAATATAATATCCGAGCGTCTTCTCTGTTTTCATTCTTTTATTGTAACAAAAAAAGCGGAAGCTTCATTCCGCTGACGCTTTTTGCAAGAGGTAATTTTCCGCACTCGCTGAGGTCTGTTTCAGGAACCGGATGACTTCTGCCGGATAGATCCCGACAGCTGTCTCATTCGTGACCATGACGGCTGAAGCGCCCTGTACCACAGCCCGGAAGATATCGGATACCTCCGCCCTTGTCGGAACCGGACGGTTGACCATGCTTGCCAGCATTTCCGTCACGACCATAAACGGCGTATCTGCCTGCCGACATTTTTCCGCAATGTATTCCTGGGCTGCCGGCAGATCCCATAAGGGCATATCATTTCCCAGATCCCCTCTCGCAATGACGATCATATCGGCTTCCGGAATAATGGAATCCAGGTTGTCCATGCCCTGCCGGTTTTCTATCTTGGCAAAAACACGGATATGACCGCATCCGGCTTTTTCCAAAGCGCTTCTGACTTCCTTCAGCTGGTTCCCGTCCGTCACAAACGGCTGCATCAATGCGGTCACGCCGTATGTTTCCGCCGCCGCGATGTTTTCCAGATCTGTTTCCGTCAGCACCGGACCGGTGATGTCCTTGCCGACCACCTTGATGCTTTTGCGGCTCCGGATCCTGCCGCCGCGGGCAATGATCCCGGTACATCTTTCCCCGGTTTCCGTGATCAGGGCTTCGACTTTGCCGTCATCGACCAGGACTGTATCTCCTTTTTCCAGCACCTGTATGATCCTGTCCGGAACGGGTATTCCTTCCGCTCCGGCT
>CACZPD010000101.1 GCA_902782955.1 uncultured Erysipelotrichaceae bacterium | reverse complement strand
GACGCGTGTCATATCATACATGGTCATTGCGGCAGTAGCCTTGATGCGCGGATCAAGCGCAGCTGCGTTGATGGACATGCCGCCCCATCCGCAGATCCCGATGATGCCGATGCGTTCCGGATCTGCCTTTTCATGCAGGGAAAGAAAATCCACCGCTGCCATGAAGTCTTCGGTATTGATGTCAGGACTTGCCATATAACGGACATTCCCGCCGCTTTCGCCTGTAAAGGACGGATCAAATGCCAGGGTCATGAATCCGCGTTCCGCCATAGTCTGCGCATACAGACCGGAGCACTGTTCCTTGACAGCACCGAACGGACCGGATACGGCGATGGCCGGCAGCTTGTCTCCGGCATTGACCGGAATGTACAGGTCAGCCGCCAGGGTGATGCCGTAACGGTTCACAAATGTTACCTTAGAGTGATCTACTTTATCGCTTTTCGGAAATGTTTTGTCCCAATCCTGTGTGAGTTTCAGTTCTTCTTTTCTGATCATGTTCTGTCTCCTTTTTTACAGTTCTGTCTTTGTCTGCCGGATCAGATAATCCAGACAGTCAACTTTCCGCTGACTTTCGCGGAGTTCCTCCATGCGGCTGCACCGGCATCTGCGCAGAAACAGGATCAGATCTTTCATGTCACCGTTCTGATACAGGTGCTCCGCTTTCTTCAGGTCGCTGTCAGCGCATCCCGCATCTTCCATGTTTTCCAGCATCTTTTGCAGTTTCTGTTCCATCGCAGCCTCCGTACAACCGCTGTTTACATCTTCATGATAGGAAGGAAGAAGAAATTTCGCTAATAGTTATAATGCATATCGTGATATTCCGTAATGGAATAGTATAATATCTGTATATTAAGGAGTATAAAAATGGAAATACGCACATTGAGATACTTCCTGGCTGTTGCCAGGGAAGAGAATATGACCCGGGCTGCCAGCCTTCTGCATGTCACCCAGCCGACTTTGTCCAAACAGCTGAAAAGCCTGGAAGACGAACTCGGCAAGAAACTGTTCATACGCCACAGTTTCCGCATCTCCCTGACGGAGGAAGGGATACTGCTGAGGAACCGGGCAGAGGACCTGGTATCCATGGCAGACAAGATCGAACAGGAATTCCTTTCGCTGGATGAGATCACAGGCGGCGATCTGTATTTCGGCCTGGCTGAGTCATATCAGATCCGCCATCTGGCACGGGAACTCCGTACCTTTAAGGAATATTATCCGGGCCTGCGCTACCATATCAGCAGCGGCGATACGGAACAGGTTACGGAAAAACTGGATAAGGGACTGCTGGATTTCGCGGTGATCTGCGAAACACCGGATGAAAGAAAATACAGCTATATATGTTTTCCCGAATCGGATTATTTCGGCGCGGTATTTCCGGCGGATTCCCCGATGGCAGGAAAGGACAGCGTCACGGCAGATGACCTGGCCGGGCTGCCGCTGTTCTGCTCAAACCAGAGCTGGGAGAATGACATCCGTCCGTGGGCAGGGGAGAAGTTTGATGACCTGCATCTCGAAGGGACATTCCGGCTGTCTTACAACGGATCCATGTTTGCGAAGGAAGGCCTCGGTATTCTTCTGACCCTGAATAACCTGGTGAATACATCAGCGGAAAGCGGTCTTGTATTCAGTCCGCTGCAGCCGCAGCTGGAAATGAAAATGTATCTGATCTGGAATAAATACCAGAGCTTCACGCCGATCGCAGAGCGTTTCCTGAAACAGATCCGGCAGTCATTTTCAGAAGAATAATAAAAAGCGTATGCCTTTCAGCATACGCGCAGTCTGCGTCTGCAGACTTTTTTATTTGTCGAACTGTTCCGCCGTCTGTGCCAGCAGGTCGCGGATCGGGAGATGCTGGGGACATACGCGCTCACATTTGCCGCAGCGGATGCAGTCGGAAGCACGGCCGTGTTCACTGACTGCCCTGTCATAGTAATGTGATGCGTTCCAGTCATTGAAGATCTTCATCGCGTTGTAGCAGGAGAACAGATCCGGGATCAGGATGTTCTTCGGGCAGGAGCTCTCCTCGATGCAGTAGCGGCAGGAAGTGCAGGGGATCGCATGCATGGAGTCATATACCGCAACGACCTGTCTGACGGCTTCGAGCTCTTTTTCATTCAGAGGCTTGAAGTCTTCCATGAAGGATACGTTGTCGATCATCTGTTCCATATTGCTCATGCCGGAAAGAACTACGCGGATGTTTTTGAAGCCGGCTGCGAAGCGGACGGCATAGCTTGCGTAGGAACCGCCGTGCAGATCATCCAGGTATTTTCTGGCTTCTGCCGGAAGATTGACCAGGCTGCCTCCCTTGACCGGTTCCATGACGAGTACAGGCTTGTCATGCTTTTCGCATACTTCGTATACCTTGCGGGATTCCACTGCCGCGCTTTCATAATCAAGGTAATTGAACTGGATCTGTACGATCTCGATCTCAGGGTATTCGGTGAGGATCCTGTCCAGAACTTCCGCTTTGTCATGGAAGGAAATGCCGACATGCTTTACCTTGCCTTCTTTTTTCAGATCGAACGCTGTTTCAAATGCACGGGCTTTTTTGAACTCTTCAAAGATATTGCTGTTCTGGGCATGCATCAGGTAGAAATCAAAGTAGTCCACACCGCAGGCTTCCAGCTGTTTCTGAAAGAGGGGACGGATCTCTTCTTCCTTTTTGAAATAGCTGCCTGTCAGTTTGTCTGTGAGAATAAATTTATCCCGCGGATAACGTTTGACCACACATTCACGGACTGCAATTTCGCTTTTTCCCTGAATGTAGCCGTGGGCAGTATCGAAATAATTGAAACCGTGATCGATGAAGTAATCCACCATTCTGCAGGTCTCTTCGTAATTGACTTCATCGCCGTTCATCGGCAGGCGCATCATGCCGAATCCGAAATTCTTCTGAATAAAATCAAACTGTTCCATTACTTTTCCTCCTGTAATGATCTGCCGAAGCGGTACAATTCCTGTCGTTTTTTCTCTGATTTGTTTTCATCGCCGTTGGCGGTGAAGATGCCGGTGTTTTCCACGCCCCAGTATTCAACGATACCCTGGAAGTACTCTGTGATAGCTGCGGCGTAGACAAACTTGTCGCCTGAGCTCATGATCAGAGCAGTCTTCTTCACGTTTTCAGGTATGCCGATGGCATATGTCCTGTGGATCAGGGCCTGCAGCTGGGCGGAGAAAGTGAAATAGTAGATCGGGGAAGCGAATACGACCATATCGGCGCTGAGAATCTCCGGATAAATCTCTTGCATGTCATCTTTCTGGATACATACGCCTTTTTCCTTTTCATGGCAGTATTCGCATGCCAGGCATCCGCGTATATTCTTATGCGCCGCCTGTATGACAATGACTTCATTGCCCGCTTCTTCTGCGCCTTTCCGGAAGGCACTGACCATGTCCGCTGTCGCTCCGTTCACGTGCGGGCTGCCGTTAAGTACAAGTATTTTCATGCATGCTCCTTCTGATGTGATCATACAGGATAAAGCGTACTCTAAGTCAAGAATACGATTCAAATTTATAACTATTCCAAAACAGAATAACATGATATAAAAGATAACTATTAGCAATAACATGAAAAAACCTTTATAGTGTGCCCGTAAAGAGAAACACAGTATTCTCACAGGAGGCAGATATATGCAGGCAGCGGAAACATTATTACCGGTATTTCTGATGATGGCTTTGGGCGTAACTGCACGCCTGCGCCGATGGATCACCGCGGAACAGAAGGACGGGGCAAGGAAGATCGTCTTCGGTATCCTTTTTCCGGTTCTGATCTTCAATGCCATTTTCACGGCAAGTCTATCTCCGTCCACATTCCAGATCGTCGCATATGTGACAGGCGGGTTTATCCTTGCCTACATGATCGGGAAAGTACTGACAAAGTTCACCGGTGAGAAATACGCAAAAATATCCCCGTATCTTCTGACGACCTGTGAAGGCGGGAATGTAGCGCTGCCGCTGTATACATCCATTGTCGGCGCTTCCTATGCGATCAATACGGTCACCTTCGATATGGCAGGAACGATCGTTGCGTTCGTGCTTGTACCAATCATGGTCTCCATCCAGAGCGCTTCAGGAGTCGATCTGCAAGGGCTGCTGAAGAAAATATGCACGAATTCTTTTGTGATCGCGGTCACGCTGGGTCTTGTCCTGAACGTGACAGGGGTATATAACATCCTGCAGAATTCCGCTTTCGGAAATCTCTACACCAACGCTGTTTCCATGATCGTGTCACCGGTAACGGGAATCATCCTGTTCTCCCTGGGGTATGATCTGAAAGTGGATGCCGGAACGCTGAAACCGATTCTGAAACTCGGACTTTCCCGTATTCTGACAGGCGCCCTGATCATTGCCGGATTCTTCCTCTTTTTCCCGGGCCTGATGCAGGACCGGATCTACCTGATCGCAGTGCTGCTGTACTTCATGTGCCCGACCGGGTTTGCGCTGCCAATGCAGCTGATGCCGCTGTGCAGTGATGAATCGGATGAACAGTTCATGTCAGCGTTCCTGTCATTGTTCATGATCGTTACGCTTGTTGTCTATGTACTGATCGCGGTATTGCTCGTATAAATTCAATTCGGAGAAAGAAATATAAAAAAGACAATGTCTTATGGAGACATTGTCCTTTTTTTGTATCCTGATCAGAATTCTACATTCTTACCGGTCCACGGATCGAATAAGTGGATCGCGTTCGGTACAAGTGTGAACTTGACGGTTGAACCGATTTCAAGAGCGGAGTTGTCCTTGAGGTCGAGCGTCGGAACGATGATGATGCAGTCTCTTCCATACGCATTGAGGTGCAGATGTACAGAAGAACCCATCATTTCGCTGACTTCTACGAGACCTTCGAGCATAGCGCCTTCTGCGTAATCCAGAGTGATGTGCTCAGGTCTTGCGCCGACTGTAACGTTCATCTCTTCTACGCCCTTGGCTGCAAGTCTCTTCTGCTTGTCTTCGGACAGTTCGATCTCAGCACCTTCTACGCATACAACATACTTGCCGTTCTTCTTCTTCAGTTCTCCGCCGAACATGTTCATACGCGGCATTCCGATGAATCCTGCGACGAATGTGTTGATCGGGTCATTGAAGACTTCCTGCGGTGTACCGATCTGCTGGACTTCGCCGTCTTTCATGATGACGATTCTGTCGCCCAGTGTCATAGCTTCGGTCTGGTCATGTGTAACGTAGATGAATGTTGTGTTGATTCTCTGTCTCAGCTTGATGATCTCTGCTCTCATCTGGTTACGCAGCTTAGCGTCCAGGTTGGAGAGCGGCTCGTCCATCAGAAGAACCTTCGGTTCACGTACGATTGCACGTCCGATAGCGACACGCTGTCTCTGACCACCGGATAATGCTTTCGGCTTTCTGTCGAGATACTGGAAGATACCGAGGATCTCAGCAGCTTCGTTGACTCTCTCATCGATTTCAGCCTGCGGAACCTTTCTCAGCTTCAGCGGGAACTCGAGGTTCTGTCTGACCGTCATATGCGGATACAGAGCATAGTTCTGGAAGACCATTGCGATGTCTCTGTCCTTTGGCGCGACATCGTTGACAAGTCTGTCATCGATGTACAGCTCGCCGCGGGTAATCTCTTCAAGACCGGCGACCATTCTCAGTGTTGTCGATTTTCCGCATCCGGAAGGACCGACCAGAACAATGAATTCCTTGTCTTTGATATCAAGATTGAAATCATCGACAGCTACAACGCCTTCGTCCGTGACTTTCAGCTTGTAGGACTTCTCCTCAACTGGTGCTTCTTC
>CACZPD010000100.1 GCA_902782955.1 uncultured Erysipelotrichaceae bacterium | reverse complement strand
TTTGGCTAAGCCTTAGGGGTTACCACCCTTGGCTGGAGGTACGTTTCAACCTCCAAGATATGTGCCATGCCCGGCACACCATAAAAACCGGCTCATTTCAGAGCCGGTTCTGTATTATCTGTGAATCAATAATGCTGTTATCAGGAGAGGATCGGCTTCAGGCCTTCAGCAAGTGCATCTTTCTTTGCCTTTGCTTCAGCGAGATCCTTGCCGGATGTTGTGAAGTATGTCTTGATCTTCGGTTCTGTTCCGGAAGGTCTTACGATAGCTGTGGAGCCGTCTTCCAGATCATAGATCAGTACATTTGCCTTCGGCAGTCCTGTCTCTTCCGGTTTCAGGTAGTCTGTAGCCTTGGCAACCGGGATACCTGCGATATCTTTCGGCGGTTCAGACCTGAGGCCATCCATGATGCCTTTCATCTTATCCATACCGGAGAGACCCGGGAATTCGAAGCTGTCAACTTCGTTCAGGTAACGGCCGTATTCTGCATAGATCTCTTCCAGACGCTGCTTGATGGAGGAGCCGATGGAACGGTAGTAAGCCGCCATTTCACAGATCAGCATGGAGCCGATGATAGCATCCTTATCTCTGACATACGGTCCTGCGAGGTAGCCGTAGCTCTCTTCGAAACCGAAGATGAAGCGGTCAACTTCACCGTCAGCTTCAAGACGTGCGATCTGGTCGCCGATCCACTTGAAGCCTGTCAATGTGTGGCGCAGTTCAACACCGTAATGTTCTGCAACTTTGTCAGCGAGCGGTGTGGAAACGATGGACTTGACAGCGACCGGTCTTTCCGGCATCGTGCCCTTTTCGATTCTTCCGGCAGCGATGTAGTCGAGCAGGAGTACGCCCATTTCATTACCGGAGACGAGTTCATATGATCCGTCCGGACACTTCATGGCAATACCTACACGGTCTGCGTCAGGATCCGTTGCGAGCATGAGGTCAGCGCCGACTTCCTTAGCCAGTTCAAGACCTTTGCGCAGTGCTTCGAAGATCTCCGGGTTCGGATACGGACATGTTGTGAAATAGCCATTCGGGTATTCCTGTTCCGGTACGATCGTAATATCGGTGATGCCCATATCTTTCAGTACGCGTGTAACCGGAACGAGACCTGTTCCGTTCAGCGGTGAATAAACGAGCTTCAGTCCGGCTGTCTTGCATAATCCCGGACGTACCTGGCGTGCTTCGATCGCTTCATATAAAGCGTCCTTGCAGTCGTCGCCTACGAATTTGATCAGGCCTTTTTCAACGCCTTCCGCAAATGACATGTATTTTGCGCCTGTGAGGACATCTGTCTTCTGGATCGCGTCATAAACAACAGCCGCAGCGTCATCAGTCATCTGGCAGCCATCCGGTCCGTAAGCTTTGAAACCATTATATTTTGCCGGGTTGTGGGAAGCAGTAATCATGATTCCGGCGTTGCACTTATAGTACCTTGTCGCAAAGCTCAGTGCCGGTACAGGCATCAGTTCATCATAGATACGTACGTTGATTCCGTTTGCCGCAAGAACACCGGCTGCGTCTCTGGCAAAATTCCAGCCCTTGAGACGGCTGTCGTAGCTGATGGCCACAGTCTGGTTGCCGCCCTGTGTTTTAACCCATTCTGCGACACCCTGTGTTGCCTGACGTACTACCCAGATGTTCATCCGGTTTGTACCTGCGCCGAGTGTTCCTCTCAGGCCGGCTGTACCGAACTGCAGGGCTACTGCAAAGCGCTCTTTGATGGCATCGTCATCATCTTTGATGCCCAGAAGTTCAGGACCCAGATCACAGTCAAGCAGATCTGCTTCAAGCCAACGCTTGTATTCATCCAAATAAGTCATACAAAATTATCCTTTCTTCAAAAAAAGGGAGCAGAGCAAAAGCCCACTCCCATTCATTATTATCCCTTTGTGATTAAGCAATTACCTTCTGAGCGCGTAATACTTCTTCGATTGTCTGAATAGCTTCATCCTCGTCTTCGCCTTCGCAGGATACAGTGATTTCAGACTGTGTCGGAATACCTAAGGACATAACGCCCATGATTGACTTCATGTTAACGGTGCGGCCCTTATAAGCAACTTTTACTTCACTCTTGAATTTGCTGGCTGCGTTGACAGCAACAGTAGCCGGACGTGCATGTAATCCAACAGGATCAATAACTGTTACAGAAATTTCTTTCATTAGATTTTTTACCTCCCTGATTATCTCTGAACTCATTTTACTCTATAGCAGGCAGGAGCGCAAGCGCTTTCATTGTGAAATTCTTGTCATGAATACAGGGCTTTCAGACCTTTGCATTCCAGTTATTCCGGCAGTACAGAAGCATCCATTCCTTCAGCTGTTCCGCCGTTTTCCTGTCATATGACCCCTTCTTGATCCGGAATGACCAGTGGTTTCCT
Organism: uncultured Erysipelotrichaceae bacterium; assembly: GCA_902782955.1. The sequence continues at coordinate 3,214 of CACZPD010000100.1, read as the reverse complement.
TCGGCAGAAGGATCATTGGTGCGGTGTGAGGAATCCAGTCCCAGAATATCCTGCATCTGCACAATGGCCAGGTCACTGACGGAGGCGTATGCGCATTTGAGCATGGCAGTACGCATATCACCGGTCTTGCCGGCACCGAGATATTCCCGTGCCCGTTCGATACGCTTTTTGTTCTGCGGATCGCTGATCCAGCCGGCCAGCGTATCGTTGTCATGGGTGCCCGTATAGACAACCGAGTTCTGGATATACTGGAACGGCATGTAAAAGGATCCCGGGTCATTCGGATCGAAGGCATACTCCAGGATACGCATTCCCGGATATCCGGATTCCTTTACCATGGCTATGAATTCAGGCGTCAGTTCACCGAGATCCTCGAGGATCATCTGCCGTTTTCCTGCTTTTTCTTCAAGACGGCGGAATATTTCCAGCCCCGGACCCTTGCGCCAGTGACTGTGCGCGTCATTGTGCATATCGACGGCATAATAGGATTCAAAACCGCGGAAGTGGTCAATACGCAGCACATCCGCAAAACGGAACTGGTGCATGCAGCGTTCGATCCACCACGAATAGTTGTCATTCCGCATCTGGTCGAACCGGAACAGGGGGTTGCCCCATTTCTGTCCGCCCGGCATGCCGGCACAATATGTCATTCTGTATTCACCGTCCAGTTCGAACTGTTCCGGATGACTCCATACATCAATGCTGTCAGCCGCAACATAGAACGGCAGGTCGGCTATGATCTGGATACCCTTCTTTTCCGCATACGCCTTGACTTCTTTCATCTGGGTATAGAACAGATACTGGACTCTCTGCCAGAAAACAACTTCATCCTTCAGTCTTTCCGCTTCCTTGCGGACTGCTTCAGACTTATGATTGCGCAGTTCAGCCGGCCACTGATGCCATGCCACGCCTTTCTGTTCTTCCTTGATTGCCATGAATACGGCATAGTCGTACAGCCAGGACTTTTCTTCCGTGATAAAACGCAGATAATCTTCCGGATGCTTCAGGGCAAGCCGCGCGCATGCCTTACGGAGAACCTTCAGACGGTGATTGTATAATTTGCCGTAATCGATCTCTTCCGGATCTTTTCCCCAGTCCGGCGCGTCAGCTTCCTTTTTCTCCAGGAGACCCTGTCCGATCAGCTTTTTCAGATCGATCAGATAATGACTTCCCGCGAACGATGACAGGGACTGGTACGGAGAGTTTCCGAACCCGGTTGGCCCTGTCGGCAGAATCTGCCAGTAGGTCTGGCCGCTTTCAGCCAGAAAGTCGATAAATTTTTCTGCTTCTTCACCGAGCGTGCCGATCCCGTAATCGGACGGGAGGGCACTGACCGGCATCAGTATTCCTGCACTGCGTATCATAAAATTTCTTCCCCTTTTTATTTGTGATATGGTTCGTGATGAAGAATCCGGAAAGCCCGGTAGATCTGCTCAGTCACGATCAGCCTGCACAGCTGATGCGGAAATGTGCATTTCGATATGCACCATCTGTGATTGCTGCGCCGGATCAGGTCTTCCGATACACCGAGGGATCCTCCTATAACAAAGGTGATCCGGTTCTGCGAACGGTTGTAAAGAGACTGTATATGGGCTGCCATCTCTTCCGAACTCCATTGTTTCCCGGCCAGGTCCAGAAGGATCACATATTCTTCATCCGAGATCCTTTTCAGGATCCTTTCCCCTTCTGTTTTCTTTACTTTTTCGTTGTCCTTTTCACTGTTGGTTTCAGGCGCTTTTTCATCCTGTACTTCGATCATCTCGATCCTGTCATACGGTCCGATGCGCTTCAGATATTCCGCGGTCCCTTCCTTGAGCCACTTTTCCTTCAGTTTCCCGCAGGCGATGATCCGGATCATTCCAGCACCACACTGACTTCTGTTTCCTCGTTATCCCGCAGGACCGTAAAGGTGATCTCGGGGTCTTCCCGGTACAGTTTTGCGTTCAAATCTTTCATATCGGAAATATCCTCTTCGCCGATCTTGATGATGACATCTCCTTCGCTGATCATCTCCACTGCCGGCGATGCAGAGAGGATATGCGTCACAAGGACACCGCTGCTGAGATTGACCGGGATATTCCTGGCGCTTTTCTGATAGGCTTTCATCTCGCTCAGGCTGTATCCGCTGATGCCGAGTTCCGCCCTGTGCAGTTTTCCGCTTTCCTTAAACTGCTGGAAAATGATATCTGCTTCATTAATTGCCAGGGCATACCCGATGTCCTGATCGCTTTCGGAAGGTCCGCTGACGATCACACCGATCATCTCGCCGCCCGCGTTCAGCAGAGGTCCGCCTATATTCCCTTCGTTCACATGAATATCTGCCTCAAAAATGCCGGAAAGCCACATCGATCTCTGATACATCCTTCTGTATCCGGTGCTGCTGATGACACCGAGGCTCGCGTAACTGCTTCCGGTATCCGGCTTTCTGCCGCCGAAGGCAATGACATTCTCACCCTGTTCGACCAGGTCGCTGTTTCCTTTTTCAGCCGCCCTTGTTTCAAAATCCACATCCGCGCTGATCAGGGCTACGCCTGTCCTGCTGTCTTTCAGCACTGTCTTCCCGCTGACCGCAAGACCGTTGTCAAACCGGACCATGACATTATCCGAATTGTCCAGGCTCGCCAGATCCGTAAAAATGAACAGCGTATTTTCCGAGCGCGTATAGATCGTCCCGTTTGCCAGAACCTGGTGTGTATCATCATCCGACTCGATCAGCACAACAGAACTCTGCATGCGTTCCAGTATATCGGTGATATCCGTCGTATAGTCGGTATGTGTATGCACTGTTTCGCTTTCACCTGCAGGCACAGGTGTATCTGTCCTGCTCTTCACAAGATTAAAACAGACGAAGCTGAGAATAAGATTCCAGACCAACAGAACGGTAAACAGTACCCAGTTCCATTTCTTCATTTGTACTTCCTTTCCTGATCATTTCATATTGCCCGGCTGCACACACGACAAGGTCACGGTTCAGATGACCTTTCTTTTCGGAGAGCAGCATCCGGCATGTCGTTTCCAGCGCTTTTTCCCTGGTATTGGCTTCCTGGCTGATATGCGCCAGTATGATCATTTTTGTACGTTCCGTCACGATCCTGCTCAGCAGCAGTGCGCAGTCCTCGTTGCAAAGGTGACCCTGATCGGAATAGATCCTTGCTTTCAGATACTGCGGACGCCGTGTCGCCATCAGCATCTCTATATCATGATTGCTTTCCAT
>CACZPD010000099.1 GCA_902782955.1 uncultured Erysipelotrichaceae bacterium | reverse complement strand
AGCCATGAAGCTGTGCTCATTCAGGATCTTCCTGCAGTCCCGGAAGATCTCGCGGTAAAACCGCAGGCCGTCATCCCCGCCGAACAGCGCGACATGCGGTTCGAAATCGATGACTGAAGTTTCCATCTTCTCTTCCTGCGGGATATACGGAGGGTTGCTGATGAGGACATCAAACTTCATGCCCTTCTCAATAAACGGCTTCAGCATATCCCCGGCAATGAACTCCACATCAGCGTCATTGAGTTCTGCATTTTTCCTGGCAACGACCAGCGCTTCCTCACTGATATCGCTGGCATGCATGCGGATCTTCAGTTCTTCTTTTACAAGGGTGACCGCGATCGCACCGCTGCCGGTCCCGATATCCACACAGGACACCGTTTCCTTGCCGGCAAACTTTTCATCGATCATGCCGAGGATACGGGCACACAGCTCTTCCGTTTCCACACGCGGGATCAGGACATCCTCATTGACGATCATCTTATATCCATAGAACCAGGAATAGCCGAGCACATGCGCCATCGGTTCCTGTTTCAGGATCCTTTCCATGCCGGCTTCAAATTCCCGGCGCAGATCTTCCGGCATTTCCTCATCAAAATGCATATACAGGTTATATCTTTCACGCTGGGCGATCTCAACCAAAAAGGCCATCACGGTTTCCGATGGCACATTTTCCTTTTCACAGCGTTTTTCATACGTCCTGACTAGTTTGGAGAATTTTGTCATGCGTCTGCTTCCTCCAGTTTTCTCTTTTCTTCCTCAGCCTGCAGGCCTTCGATCACGGCATCCAGTTTTCCTTCCATGATCCGGTCAAGCTGCGTCAGCGTCAGACCGATCCTGTGATCTGTCACGCGGTTCTGCGGATAGTTGTATGTACGGATCTTTTCGGAACGGTCGCCGGTGCCGATCTTGGCGCGGCGGATCTTCCCTTCTTCCTCTTCCCGTTTCTGTTTATATACTTCATAGACACGGGCGCGGATCAGCCGCATCGCGGTTTCCCGGTTCTCGATCTGGCTTCTTCCTTCCTGGCAGTTGACTGTAATGCCGGTCGGCACATGCACGATCCGGACAGCACTGTCGGTCTTGTTGATATGCTGGCCGCCTGCACCGCTTGCACGATGTGTCTCGATCGTCAGATCCTTCGGGTCGATCTCGATATCCGTCTCTTCCGCTTCCGGCTGGCAGAGGACTGTTGCCGTGCTGGTGTGGATCCTGCCCTGGCTTTCCGTCTTCGGAACCCGCTGCACACGGTGCACGCCGGACTCGAATTTCAGATCCTTATAAACATCATTCCCTTTGATGGAGAAGATGATCTGGCTGAAGCCGCCTGCTTCGGAAACAGAAGCTTCCATGACGGCAACTTTCCAGTTTCTGGCTTCGGCATATTTCGTATACATGCGGTACAGATCACCGGCAAAGATATTTCCTTCATCCCCTCCGGCGCCGCCGCGGATCTCCATGATGACATCATGATCATCATCCGGATCACGCGGAATGAGCAGATGCTGGATTTTTTCCAGCAGCGCCTCTCTCTGCGGCAGGCATTCTTCCAGTTCCATGCGCGCCATTTCCTTCAGTTCTTCATCCGGTTCAGAGCTCATCTCTTCTGCCTGCGCGATCCTGTCATCCAGTGACTGCAGCGTCCGCCAGGCATCGACAGGCTGTTTCAGGCGTGCCTCTTCCTTGCTGAGACGCGTCAGTTCCTTCGGATCATGAAGAACTTCTTCCGACATCAGTTTTTCATTGACCGCATTGTACTGTTTTTCTATTTCCGCAAGTTTTTCTCTGACTGCATCCATGTTGTACTTCCTTCCCTTTCATGAAAAAGAATCAGGAATCTTTTAAATCTCTGAATTCTTTCTTTCTGATACTGAAATGATTCAGCCTGCGCAGTGCCTTGGCTTCGATCTGTCTGATCCGCTCTCTTGTGACATTGCACTCACGTCCGACTTCTTCCAGTGTCTTTACTTTTCCCGTACCATCCAGGCCGAAACGCATCCGGATGATCTTTTCTTCTCTCTCCGGCAGTTCTTTCAGAAGCTGGTCCAGCTGTTCCTGCAGTACGGAATTACTGGCATACGCAGCCGGATCCACTGCCCGTTTGTCTTCTATAAAATCACTGAGGGTACTGTTTTCCTCATCACCGGCCGGAGCTTCCAGGGATACGGTTTCCATCGCGATCTTCTGGATCTCCGCCACCTTTTCCGGCGTCATGCCTTCCAGCTTAGCCGCAATATCCTCGGCCGTCGGTTCATGCCCAAGCTCCTGCAGAAGCTGTCTCTGCGCACGGTTGACGCGCATGATCTGCTCGGTCAGATGGATCGGCAGACGTATATCGCGGGACTGGTCCGCGATCGCCCTGGCCATGGACTGGCGGATCCACCAGATGGCATAGGTACTGAAGCGGAAGCCTTTGGTATAATCGAATTTTTCCACCGCACGCATCAGCCCGATATTGCCTTCCTGGATCAGATCCTGTATGGCAAGTCCGCGGTTTGCGTATTCCTTGGCGACTGCCACGACGAGTCTGAGATTGGAATTGATCATTTTCTCTTTTGCGGAAGCATCGCCTTCCTGGACTTTCTTCGCAAGTTCTTTTTCCTCTTCAGCATTCAGAAGCGGAAACCTTCCGATCTCATTCAGATACAGATTGAAGGAATTGGTGAAACCCGGTCTGGAATCAGCGTCGATAAACGGATCCTGCACATCGTCATCCTCTTCCAGTTCTTCAAGTTCTTCCTCGAGGATCTTCTCCTCCATGAACTCATCAAAAAGCTCTTCGCTTTCATCTTCCGTCAGCTCATTTTTCTCAATGACTTCCAGAAGATCTTTCTGGGTTACATCTTCCCCGCTTTCCTTCTGCATCAGAAAATCATTCCTGATCTCATCAAGTGATTTCTTTTCTTTGCTTTTATCTGTCATAATTTCCTCTGTGAACTTATATTACCATGAAGCAAAGAAAAAAGGTATGTTTCCACACACCCTTACTTCAAGCCATATTTTCTGTTGAACTTCTCAACCCGGCCCTGTGCCTGCGCGAAACGCTGACGTCCCGTATAGAACGGATGGCAATTGGAGCAGGTATCAACCTTGATTTCCTTTAAGATGGATCCTGTTTCGAATTCCGATCCGCAGCTTGTGCAGACTACTTTACACTTGTTGTAAGCTGGATGAATACTCTTTTTCATGTTCATTTTCTCCCTTCTGCCTTAAGCCACAGGCGGGCTTAAAGAAAGTGCTAGTAAATAGTATCACATTCATTTTTTGAAAGCAAGAAAGAATTAATCTTCTGCCATTTCCCGCCAGATCTTTGCGCCGAGAGCAGTAAGTTTGCCGTCGATATCGGCATATCCGCGGTCAATGTGATATGTATTTTTGATTTCCGTGACGCCGTCGCACATCAGGCCGGCAACGATCATGGCTGCCCCGCATCTGAGATCCGTCGCGGAAACTTTTTCTCCGTATAATGGTGTCGGGCCTTTGATCAGGCATGACCCGTTCATAAGATCGATATTCGCGCCCATGCGCTGCAGTTCCAGGCAGTGTTTGAAGCGTTCCACATAGATCGTCTCTTCGATATGGCTTTCCCCTTCTGCCTGTGTGAGCAGGGATGTCAGCGGCTGCTGGAGATCCGTTGCGAAACCCGGATAGGGCCTTGTCGTGATGTCCACCGCCTTCAGATGGGTAGGACGCGTGATCGTGACCTTGTCCACATCCACCTTCATCTTTACGCCCATTTCCTTCAGTTTGGAAAGCAGGGCGTCAAGATGCTGGGGAATGATATTCTTGACGACCATTTTTTTGGCAGCCGCAGCGGCGATGATGATAAATGTGCCCGCTTCGATCCGGTCCGGGATGATTTCATGGAAACAGCCGCTCATGCTGTTGACGCCGTCGATGGTGATGACATTCGTTCCGGCGCCGCGGACCGTCGCGCCCATCTTCGTCAGCAGCGAAGCGACGTCGATGATCTCCGGTTCCTTCGCGGCATTTTCGATCGTTGTCCTTCCTTCCGCGTATGTCGCGGCCATCATGATGTTGATCGTTGCGCCGACAGATGCGATATCCAGGAAGATCTTCGTACCGACCAGTTTCTCAGCTTCGATCGTGTAGCATCCATGGTCATAATGAATGTTTGCACCGAGTGCTTCAAATCCTTTTAAGTGCAGATCGATCGGACGGGGGCCGAGATAACAGCCGCCCGGCATTTTGATGCGGACACGGCCGTATTTGCCGAGAATAGCTCCCATGAAGTAATAGGAAGCACGCAGCTTTGTTACTACATCCTGATCCAGATCCACATTTTTCATATGGGTCGGATCGATAATGATATGATCTGGTCCGAGAACTTTGACCTCAACATTCAGAAGGCGCAGGATCTCTGACAGGGAGTCAACATCTGCAATCTGCGGAACACCCACGATCGTTACAGGTCCGTTGGCAAGCACAGCTGCCGGGATCAGTGCCACCGTCGCGTTTTTGGAACCGGAAATCGTTACTTCTCCTTCCAGCATATGTCCGCCTTCAATTTTCATTACTTCATGCATTCTGATTCTCCCTTCTGATCCATTCTGTCAGTTCCGTCATATTGTTTACGATCAGATCTGCCTGTGACTGGTCCTGATGAAATCTATCATCTTTTCTCGCGGCTGTAAAGATGCCGGCTGCTTTCCCGGCCTGTATCCCCAGCGCGCTGTCTTCATAAACGATGCAGTTTTCCTTATCGATACCAAGAGCTTCCTGTGCTTTCAGGTACACATCCGGAAACGGCTTGGGTCTTTTCACGTTGTCGCAGCATTCCACAAAATCAAAGCAGTCAGCGATCTCCATCGCTTCAAGACTGTTCATGATCGTCTCCATCGGGGATGAAGAACACAATGCGGTCCTGAGGCCCATTTCCCTGATCCGGTGAAGACTCTCCCGGACATCATCGAACATGATCGCCCGGTAATCCAATGGATGCTCGATCCCGAAATATCTTTCATTGTTTTCCTGCAGTACGGAAAGCGGGATCTTCCCTCCGAGCAGTTCATATATGATACGGTATGTCTCCTCCATGGAAGTCCCGATGATGCAGAAGACTTCCTCGTCTTTTCCTTCAAAGCCGTACTTTCGCATCTGGTCCAGGGTTCCTTCCATATAATACTTCTCGCTGTCATACAGGATACCGTCCATATCAAACAATACCGCCTTGATCATGACTGTCCCTCCTGTGTTT